>DATLFN010000049.1 GCA_035540975.1 Acidimicrobiales bacterium | reverse complement strand
GCCCGAGGCTACGTGCGGGAGCGTCGACAGTTCGGCAAGCCGATCGCCGACTTCCAGGGCGTCCAGTTCATGATCGCCGAGATGGGGATGAAACTGGAGGCCGCGCGGCAGATCACCTACGCGGCAGCGGCCCGGTCCGAGCGGGTCGACGCCGATCTGACCTTCTTCGGGGCGGCGGCGAAGTGTTTCGCCTCGGATGCCGCCATGGAGATCACCACCGATGCGGTGCAACTACTCGGTGGATACGGCTACACCCGGGACTTCCCGGTCGAGCGGATGATGCGGGACGCCAAGATCACCCAGATCTACGAGGGCACCAACCAGATCCAGCGGGTGGTGATCGCGAAACGCCTGCTGGGGTAAGGGTTCCTCGGCATCCGGGGCGGCGACCGCAAGTGTTAGGGGGCCTGCCGAGCCGACTGGGGCCAGCCCAACATGCGCGCTCCAAGTCCACCGCTGGCGCTACCGAACCGGCGCTACGGCAAACCAGCCGGTCCGGTGGGCAGGCGCCCATCGGCCCGCCGAGCGAGGCTGCGACCCAACCGGGGGCTCGGGCGTGACGTGGGGAAGTGTGGCAACACGGGCGGCTGGCGCGAGAACTGAAGAATCGCTGCGAAGTTCAGCCCATCTTCAGTATCGGCGTTCACACTGGTCGTGATGCCGGCCGAAGCCCTCCGTGCGCTGTCCTGCAACGACGACGCGGGCATCCGCCGCGCCGTGGAGGTCATCGTGCGCCGGTGCGGGTACGACCTCGTCGGCGACGTGGGCGCCGCGGGCGAGGCCATCGTGGCCGCCGGGGTGGCCGAGCCCGACGTGGTGGTGCTCGATCTCGCCCTCACCGGCGACCTGGGCCTCGGGGCGGTCGCCGGCCTGCACGCCGTCTGCCCCCGGTGTGCCGTGATCGTGGTCTCCTCGTTCGACAGCATGCGGCAGGCGGCGCTGGCCGCCGGTGCCTACGACTTCGTGGGCAACGCCGACCTGCGGGCCCTCGAACGGGCGCTGCGGCGCCTGGCCGGCACCCAGTCCCGGCGTGGCGGCGCCTCCGGTCAGGTGGACCGGGCGCCCACCCCGGCCGGCTCCGACGCCGTCAGCGGCACCGTGAGCACGAAGGCGCCCGCCTCGTAGCGCAGCTCACCGCCATGCGCTCGGGCCAGCCCCCGGGCGATGGGCAGGCCGAGGCCCGAGCCGCCCCGGTTGTCGAGGCTCACGAAGCGCTCGAAGACCCGCTCCTCCATACCCGCGGCCACGCCCGGCCCGTCGTCGGCCACCCGCACCTCCACGGCGCCGTCGCGGGTGGTTGTGGTGACCGTGATGTGTCGCCGGGCATGGCGGCGGGCGTTGTCGAGGAGGTTGGCGAGGATCTCCCGCACGGCGTCGGCGTCGAGCGTGGGCCGCCCGCGCAGCTTGGCGGTGTCCACGACGATCTGGAGGTCGGGAGCCAGCACCGTGGCCCGCTCGGCCTCGTCGCGGCACAGCTCGGCCAGGTCGCACGACGACGGGGCCAGCTCACCGCCCTCGTCGAGGCGGGCGATCCGCAACAGTCCGGTGACCAGGCGGGAGGCCCGCGACGTCTCGCGCACCATGTCGGCCAGCAGCCGGTCCCGGTCGAACTGCGGCGGCCCCCGCAGCAGCGTCTCGGCGCAGGCCCGGACCCCTGCCATGGGCGTTCGCAGCTGGTGGGCGGCGTCGGCCAGGAAGCGCCGGCTCCGGGCCTCGGAGGCCCGGGCTTCCTCCAGCGCCGTCTCCAGGGCCACCAGCGTGGCGTCCAGGGTCGACGCCAGCCAGCGCTGCTCGGTGATGTCCCGGGCGATGCTCGAGGCGCCGACGACGGCGCCGGTGGCGTCGCGGATGGGGGAGACGGTGAGGGAGATCTCGACCGGTGCGCCGTTCCTGGTGAGGCGCACGGTTTCGTGGTGGGGGACGCCCTGCCCCTGGCGGACCGCCGCCAGGGCCCGCTCCACCTCGTGGTGGCGCTCGGCGGGGACGATGGTCCTGATGGGGCGGCCAACGATCTCGTCGGCCGAGTAGCCGTACATGAGCTCCGCCCCGTGGTTCCAGCTGACGATGGTGCCGTCCAGGTCCTTTCCGATGATGGCGTCGTCCGAGGAGTCCACGATGGCGGCCAGGCGGTAGCGGGCCGCCTCGGCCAGGCGGCGCTCGGACAGGTCGTGGACGAAGCCGTTCACGGTCCGCTCGGCCCCCTCGCCGGTGGCCCACATGATCAGTTCGGCCGTGAAGGTGGACCCGTCCGCCCGCTGCGCCAGCGTCTCCAGGCGCCGACCCCGCTTCCGCCGCTCGCCGGTGATCCGCAGCTGCTCGAGGCGGCCCCGGTGCTCGTCGCGCAGCTCCGGGGGGAAGAGGGTCTCGAAGGCGTCCCGGCCCATGGCGTCCTCCCTGGGCGCGCCGAACACCCGCTCGGCCCCCTCGTTCCAGTCCACGATGGCGCCGTCGAGGTCCACGGCCACGAAGGCGTCGGTGGCCGTCTCGACGATCTTCCGGGAGCGCTCTTCCATGTGGCGGCTGTGGGCGGCGGCTGCCTGGGCCTCTGCCAGGGCGGTCTCCAAGGCGTCGAGCATGTCGTCGTAGGCGGCGGCCATCTCGCCGATGCTGGTGTGGGGCCGGTCGGGGTGCAGCCGCTCGCCCCGGTGGCCCTCGGCCGCCCGCCGGGCCGTCGCCGCCATCTCCTCCAGGGGGCGCAGGGCCACCCGGGCCACCCGGGCCAGCAGCAGCGTGGCGAGGGCCATGCCGGCCAGGGTTCCCACCGCTTCCAGCGCCACCAGGCGCCGCAAGGCCTTGTCCACGCCCCCCCGCCGGGCCTGCACCACGACCTGGGTCCCGTCGGGCAGGTCGACCCTGCGGGTGACGGGCGGCTGGTCAGGGTCGTCGCCGGTCGGCGCCAGGTTGTCGCCCAGGCGAGGTGATGCAGGGCTCGCCTCGAAGGTGCGGCCGTCGGGGCCCCGCACCGTGGCCCGCAGGCCCAGCTCGGTGAGCCGGGCGGCCAGTTGCTGGGGGGTGCGCCCGCTGGCCTCCCCCCTGGCGATGGCCGCCCGCCCGGACAGCACATCGTCGAGGTTCTGCTCCAGGCTCGACCTCAGGTTGAGGTACACGAAGGCGTCGACGGCCAGCAGCACGACGGCCACCACGGCCACGCCGGCGGCGACCACCCGCAGCCGCAGCGACGGCGTCCTCACGGCGAGCGCAGCACGTAGCCGGCGCCCCGGACCGTGTGGACGATCCGGGCCCCGTTGGCCTCCAGCTTCTTGCGCAGCGCGCTCATGTGGACCTCCACCACGTTTCTGCCGTAGGCCTCGAACCCCCACACGTGGGTCAGGAGCTGGGTCTTGGAGAGGACCTGCCCGGGATGCCTGGCCAGCATGGCCAGCAGCTCGTACTCGGTGTGGGTGAGATCGAGCCTCTCGCCGTTGCGCGTCGCCACCCGGGCGCCCTCGTCGATCACCACGTCGCCCACCTGGCGGACGGCCGACGCCAGCCGCCCGGCCCGGCGCAGGAGCGCCTCGACGCGGGCCAGCAGCTCGGCCATGGAGAACGGCTTCGCCATGTAGTCGTCGGCGCCCGCCTCGAAGCCGGCCAGGCGGTCGTCGATACTGTCGGCGGCGGTGAGGAACAACACGGGCAGGTCGCTCGACGCCCGCAGGATGCGGCCCATGGCGTAGCCGTCGGGGCCGGCAGGGAGGCGCACGTCGAGCACGGCCAGGTCGGGCCGGAAGCCCTCGGCAACCTCGGCCAGC
This sequence comes from Acidimicrobiales bacterium, assembly GCA_035540975.1. Lineage (NCBI taxonomy): Bacteria > Bacillati > Actinomycetota > Acidimicrobiia > Acidimicrobiales > Acidimicrobiales bacterium. The sequence goes on along the minus strand of DATLFN010000049.1, from coordinate 28,510 downwards.
CGGGTGCCGTCGGACTCGGCCCGCACCTCGTAGCCCTCGCCTCGTAAGGAAACGTCGAGGGCCGAACGGATCGGGCCGTCGTCCTCCACCACCAGAACCCGCGCCTTTCGATCCGTCACCCCAACATTGTGACCCGCCGCCAGAAACGGTCGGATGACCTATGGCATTTCGACGGCTTCAGGGCCTTTTTCCGGCCGCCTTCAGCGAGGCTTTATCCCACCCTTATGTTCGGCCGTCATAACTAGTTCCTTGATCGAGGATCCGCAGTCGCGTTCGAGGGAGACCGCAATGCCGCAGTCCACCACCGCTCACTCCACGTGGGGCAACCCGGGGCCGAACGCCACACCGCCCGCCGATGGTGGGGCGGGAGGGAGGCGTGGGTTGCGGGCCTCCGTGGTCTCCATTCTCGCGCTCGTCGCGCTGATCGCCGGCGCCGCCGTCCCGCAGGGCGCCCTCGCCGTGCCGGCGGCGCAAGCGCCCGCGGCGGTGAGCACGCTGATCGTGAAGTTCAGGCCCGGCGTAACCTCCGATCAGCAGCAGGCCGCCGTGCAGCGCAACGGCGGGAGTGTGCGCCGCGCCGTGCCCCAACTCGGCATGGTGGTCGTCGCCGTGCCGTCCGCCGAGGCGTCCAACTCCACGAGGCGCTACCAGGCTGACGCCCAGGTGCTGCGGGTCGACGCCGACCACTCGCGCAAGGCCGCCGCCGTGCCGAACGACACCGCCTACGCCGACCAGTGGGCCCTGCCGAAGATCGGGTGGGACAGCGTCTACGGAACGGTTGATCCCGCCGGGTCGGCCGTCGTCGCCGTCCTCGACACCGGCGTCGACCCCTCGGTCGCCGACCTCGCCGGCCGCACGGTGGCGGGCCACTCCCCGATGGCCGGCGCCGACCCCAACGCTGACGTGAACGGCCACGGCACCCGCCTGGCCACCATCGCCGCCGCCGCCGCTGGCAACGACGCCGCGATCGCCGGTGTCGGCTTCGCGTCCGGCGTCAAGGTCATGCCGGTCAAGGTGCTCGACTCCGAGGGCCTCGGCCAGGACAGCGACGTCATCGCCGGCGTTGTGTGGGCCGCCGACAACGGCGCCAGCGTCATCCTCATGGGCTTCAGCGCGCCCGAGTTCAGCCAGAGCCTCCAGGACGCGGTCGACTACGCCTGGGCCAAGGGCGCCGTGCTCGTCGCCGCCACCGGCAACGACGGGTCGACGCAGCCGGCCTACCCGGCGGGCGACGCCAAGGTCGTCGGCGTCTCCGCCACCGACCAGCACGACGTCCTGTGGTCGGGCAGCAACCACGGCGCCGCCGCCTTCCTCGCCGCCCCCGGCGTCGACATCGTCGCCGGCACGCCGGGTGGCGGCACCGCCTCCGTGACCGGCACGTCCGCCTCCGCCGCCGTCGTGGCCGGCGCCGCCGCGCTGCTGCGGGCCAACGACCCGGCCGCGTCGCCGGGCACGATCGTGGGCCGTCTGGCCCGCAACGCCGACGTCGCCGGTACCGCCGAGCAGACCGGCAACGGCCGGGTGAACCTCGCCCGTTCGATCGCCGACACCTCCACCGACGAGGTCGTCCCCGCCGGCGCCGCCCCCCTCGGCGAGGGGGGCCCCTTCGTCGGCCCCTACGTCATCGCCGCCGCGACGGTGAACAGCGCCACGCTCAACGGCGCCAGCAGCGTCACCGTGACCACCGGCGCCTCCATCACCGCCGCCGTGTCCGTCACCAGCGGGAACGGGTCCAACAACAGGGCGGGCTCCATCGGATGGCGCATCGCGACGACGCCGCCCGGCACGGTCACCTGCGTCGACATCACCGACCACAACGGCGCGACCAAGACAGACACCTTCACGATCACCGCTCCATCGGCCACCGGCACCTACAACGCCTACTTCGTCGCCTACTCCGACAACGGCTGCTCCCAGAACGCCAGCAACGTGCTGACGCTTTCGAACGCGGTCAACGTCGGGAACCCCGTCCCGACGACGTCGGGCATCTCCCCGGCGAGCAAGGCCCGGGGGGACGACGGCTTCACCCTGACGGTCAGCGGCTCGAACTTCGTCTCCGGCTCCGTCGTCCGCTTCGCCGGCTCGGACCGCGCCACCACCTTCGTCAGCTCCACGCAGCTGACCGCGGCGATCCCCGCCACCGATCTCACCACGCTGGGCGACTTCGAGATCCGCGTCTTCAACCCCACCCCCGGCGGCGGGCTCTCGAACCCCCAGACGTTCTCCGTCAAGCGCGGCACGAGCACCAGCGTCGCCTGCTCGCCTTCGTCGCTCTCGGCGGGCGGCAGCACGACCTGCACCGCGACCGTGACCGACACGTCGGGCGCCGGCGCCACCGCCCCCGACGGCACGGTGAGCTTCTCGACCTCCGGCGGCGGCAGCTTCGCCGCCACGAGCTGCACCCTCGGCTCGCCCAGCGGCACCAGCAAGAGCTGCTCGGTGACGTACAACACGACGAGCGGCGGCTCGCAAACGATCACCGCCACCTACGCCGGCAGCGCCACCCACGCCGTCAGCTCCGGCACGACGCCGCTCGACGTCCTCGCCACGTGCAGCACCTTCAGCGCCAACTCGGGCCTCGAGGGCCAGAGCAAGGGAAGCGCCGTCTGGCAGACGACGAACCTCCAGAACTGGAACGAGCTCGAGGAGATCCCCACGCGGGTCCGCTTCTGCGGCCCCGCCTCGAACCAGCAGATCACAGTCCACTTCCCCCACACCAAGACGACCGGTGGTACGCGCCTGAACGGCGTGGACAACCTCATCAAGTTCACGCCCTCCTCGGGCGTGACGATGACGGACCTGGTCGGCTCCTTCCCCGCCAACTCGGACACCTGGTCGTACACCTTCAAGGTGACCAAGCCGGGCAGCACGGGCGGCTTCGTGGAGTTCCGCACCGTCCTGTCCGCCGATGCCCACAACTTCGGCGGCAGCTCGCTCCAGCTCAGCGGCGAGCCCTCGAACATGGGGAACCTGCAGATCCAGAAGCCGGGGGTCGCGCCAGGGACCCCGGACCTGGTCGTCACCAAGAGCGGCCCGACGAGCGCGGCGCCGGGCTCGACGATCACCTACACGCTCGACTACCAGAACAAGGCCGGTGCGGCCAGCACGGCGACGGGCATCCAGTTGAAGGACCTCCTCCCGACCTCGGGAGTGACCTACGTCGCCGGCAGCTGTGGCGACTGCACGGTGACCGGGACCGAGCTCACCTGGAACCTCGGGTCGCTGTCACCGGGCCAGGCCGGCCAGAAGACCTTGCAGGTCACCGTCGACCCCAACGCCGCCAACAACTCGACCTTCACCAACAAGGCCCAGATCAGGAGCGCGGAGAACGACGCCACGCCGGCTGACAACGACGCCGAGCTGACGACGACCGTCACCGTCGTGGCCACGGCCTCGATCTCCGGCACCGTCTACAACGATGCCAACGGCAACGGGAGCCTGGATGCCGGTGAGGCCGGGATCGCGGGCGTCACCGTCACCCGCTCCGGGAGCTCCACGGCAGCCACCACGGATGCCAACGGCAATTACTCCTTCACCGGCCTGCTCGCCGGCGAGTACACCATCGACTACACCGTCCCGTCCGGCCACGCCAACACCGGCACCAAGCCGCGGGTGGTCACGGTGGGGACCGGCGCCAGCTCGACCGGGAACCACTTCTTCGCCCGCCGGACCACCTCGACGGCCCTCGCCCTCATGGCGGGGACCAACCCGAGCACCTACGGCGACCCGGTCACGTTCACCGCCACGGTGACCTCCGACGCCGGCGACCCGAGCAGTGTCGGCACCGTGACGTTCAGGAACGGCTCGACCGTGCTCTGCTCCGACGTGGCCCTGTCCGGCAACACGGCGTCGTGCTCGCCCAACCTCTCCGCCTCCGCCGCCGCCTACTCCATCACGGCCGAGTACAGCGGGACCTCCGCCGCCGGCGGCTACTCCGGCAGCACGAGCTCCGCCCTCAGCCACACCGTGAACCCCCGACCCGTCACCGTCACCGCCGACGCCAAGTCCAAGACCTACGGCGAGGCCGACCCGGCCCTGACCTACCAGGTGACCTCGGGCTCGCTCGTCGCGGGCGACGCTTTCACCGGCGGGCTGAGCCGTACCGCCGGGGAGAACGTGGGCCCGTACGCCATCGAGCAGGGGACTCTGGCGCTGAACGCCAACTACGTCCTCACCTTCGCTGGGGCCAACCTGACGATCAACGCCCGGCCGATCACCGTCACCGCCGACGCCAAGGAGAAGGTCTACGGCGCCGACGACCCGGCCCTCACCTACCAGGTCACCTCGGGCTCGCTCGCCTTCAGCGATGCCTTCACCGGCGCCCTCACGCGAGTGGCTGGCGAAACCGTGGGTAGCTACCAGATTCAGCAGGGCACCCTCGCCCTCAACAGCAACTACGCCCTCACCTACGTGCCCGCCGACCTGATGATCAAGAAGGCGCCCTCCACCGTCACCGTGACCTGCGAGCCGACCAGCCTCACCTACACCGGCGCGGCCCTCGAGCCCTGCTCGGCGGTGGCCACCGGGGCGGGCATGGACCCGGTCGCCCTGAACGTCACCTACGAGAACAACACCAACGCCGGCACCGCCACCGCCTCCGCCACCTGGGCCGGCGACGCCAACCACACCGGCAGCACCAACAGCGCCAGCTTCGAGATCACCCCGGCCGGCTCCGGCCTGGTGGTCGACGCCAAGACCAGCACCTACTCCGAGCAGGCCGTCGACGTGACGTTCACGGCGACGGTGTCGAACACCTCGACCGCCGCCCCGGTCAACGAGGGCACGGTGACCTTCGCGGTCAAGCAGGGCGCCACCACCCTCGCCGCCGGCACGTCGGCCACGGTGGCCGCCGGCGCCGCCAGCAAGGTGCTTTCCCTGCCCGCCGGCACCGCCGCCGGCAGCTACACCATCGAGGCCGCCTACAATCCGGGCCCGAACTTCAACCCCAGCAGCGGCAGCAGCACCCTGACCGTCGGCGAGCGGGCCACCACCACCACCGCTCAGGCCGCCGGCGCCACCTTCGGGGACGCCTCGGTGACCCTCAACGCCACGGTGGCGGCGACGCCGGCCGGCAGCTCCACGGTCAACGCCGGCACCGTCACCTTCACCGTGAAGAACGGCGGGGGCACGCTGATGGGCACGGCCACCACCAGCGGCACGGTCAACAACGGCAACGCCAGCGTGAGCTACGCCCTGCCGACGGGCCTCGCCGCCGGTAGCTACACCATCGAGGCCACCTACAACCCGAGCACCAACTTCCTCACCAGCTCGGCCACCGGCGCCAACGCAGCCACGCTGACCATCGGCGCGAGGGCGACCAGCGTGTCGGTCTCGGCGTCGGTGAACCCCGTCCAGTACAGCGACACCACCACGCTGACGGCGACCGTCACGCCCGCCAGCGCCGGGGGGCAGGACGTCGCCGGCTCCGTTCAGTTCTGGGTGAACGGGACGCCCGTGGGGACAGCTCCCGTCGTGGTCAGCAGCGGCACGGCAGCGGCGGCCACCTTGGCGCACACCGTGGCTCGGCCTGCCGGCAGCTATCCGCTGAAGGCGGGGTTCACCTCCACGAACGCCAACTTCGCCGGGAGCAACACCGACAGCCAGTCGCCGGCGCCGACCCTGGTGGTCGAGCACGAAAAGATGGAGCTCGAGTACACGGGCCAGACGTTCGTGGCCACCAACAAGGTCGGCGGTACCGCCAGCATCGCCGTCTCGGCCCGAGTGGTCGAGGATCAGGACGGGAGCCTCGGCACCATCCCGTGGAACGACGCGGCGATCAACCTGCGGGTCAAGTTCACCGTCTACAGCGGCAGCACGCCGACCTCGACCGACCCGAACTGCACGGTCACCGTGAGCCAGGGCTCGGGCGGGACGGGGACGGCGGGATGCTCGTTCTCGAACCTGAAGGAGGGCGTCTACACGGTGCACGTCGAGCTCATCGCGAACAACCACTACGACGCCGACCACGAGGACGTGGCCGTCAACGTGGTCGACCCGGGTACGGGCTTCACGACGGGCGGCGGCTGGATCAACGACCCGAACACGGGCAAGAGGAGCAACTTCGGGATCACCGCCAAGTTCCTGAAGAATGGCTCGGTGCAGGGCAACAGCCTGTTCATCTACCGCCAGGACGCGAACCTGTTCGCCATGGGCATCACCACCGCCCCGAACCAGGTCCGGGCGTACAACTTCTGGGTGAAGAGCAACGCCATGGACGCCCTGCAGCAGAAGTGCTCGGACTCTGTCGGAACCGAGCCGTGCTGGGCGACCATCACCGGGAAGTCGAACGTCAAGGCGATAGACCGTGACACCGGCAAGGAGTACACGCTCGGCGCCGACATCCTCGGCAACCAGCAGATGTTCCAGGTCGACGTCACCGACACGGGCGAGCCCGGCTCGAAGACGGCGACGACGCCCGACGGATACGCCATCCGCGTGTGGACCTCGAACGGCACCGTCTACCAGGTGGGCACGGCCCGCACCTCCTTCGAGGGCACGCCTAACGGCACCCAGGTGCCCCTCGCCGGGGGCAACGTGCAGGTGCGGCTGAAGAAGTAGCACCCGGACGGATGGAACGGCGGAGGCGACAGGCCGGTCCGACGTATCTGCTAAATGTGCCGACCCCATGGACCAGGTCGCTTGAACCGATGGACGGCGAAACCACCGATGGCGTTGATCGGATGACCTGCATGGCACGAAAGAAACGGCACCCACGCTTCCCATTGCGGTTGATTTTGGTCGCAGCTGCGTGCCTCCTGGTTGTTGGAGGGGCCGTGCTTCTTCTGACAGGCTCCGACGAGCACGAGGGGGCGCGGGCCCCGACCACGGCCACCACGAAGCAGGGGGCCGACTCCACCGCTCCTGCGCAGCCGGGGCTGGTCGATCAGTTCTCCGGCTCGGGGGACGACACGACCCATGCGTTCGCCGCCGGTGCCAACTGGGAGATCCGATGGCAGAATCCCGCAGGCGAACGTTTTGCGATAGAGCTGCTCACGAAGGAAGGAACATCTCGCGGTTCGGTCGTTGATGCGGGCGACCGAACGGAGGGCGTAACTTTTGTGGTCGAGGGAGGCGAATTCAAGCTGAGAATCACTGCGGGCGGAGATTGGTCCATCGAGGTATTTAGTCAAGCCAGCGCGAGCAGTTCGTGAACCGAAAGGTCCGTTCTGTAGCTTAATCCGGCTACAGACCAGGACACCCAGACTGAGCCATCGGTGGTGGATCCTCGGTCAGCTGCCCTACATCAAGGGGATGAGGTGCTCACTCGAAAGGAGCCGCACCCATTGAATATCGCCCCCGTCGCCAAGACGTCTTGTAGACCCCGGGATCTACGGGTTCTTGTCCCTACTTCCATCCCCTACAACTGCCGACCACGGTCCGTCATCCGGTGGACAGGACGACATGGAAGTCCGTACAGCCAGGCACCATGGGACACGGGAAAGCACTGTCCGAAAAGTCCGTTGAGACCACCCAGATCTACGAGGGGACCAACCAGATCCAGCGGGTCGTGATCGCAAAACACCTGCTGGGGTAGGGGTTGTCGGTGTGCCCCGGCCGCCGGTCCCGTGCCCGTCGCCCCATCATGGCTCACCGGCTGGCCTGCCGTTACGGTGACGATCAGCGGGCGGCGCCGGGGCGGCCGGGGCGGGCGGTTCGGGGCTGCACGCGTCGGACGAGCGGTCGACCGACCCAGCACACCATCCACGTCGGCAACGGGGACGCCCTCCGGGTGGCGGCGGAGACGACGGTGCAGACCGGCACGCGGTCGAGCGCCCGGACGGTGGCCGACGTGCGCGAGCTGTGGTTCGACTACACCGACGGGTCGGGGTCGCCGGCCACCGGGCGCGCAGCCCGCAGCACCAGGTGTTGGTTTGCGCAACGGGTCCTCCCGCAGGCCGTCCGGTGGGGGGGGCGACCAACGTGGCGGCCGCGGCGCGGCCACCCTCGAGGCCGACGAGGTGCGCCGGGTGTTGGCGCCGGCCACCACGTCGAGAGGCGTGCGGCGTCCCACGTCCTGGCCCTGTCGGCGTCCGAGAAGACGACCCAGCGGGCGCGGCGGGCCGAGATCGACCTGGCCAAGGCCGCCAGCGGGACTGGCGGGACCGGGGCGGAACCGGTGACCGGTACCCTCGCGGGCCGGAGGCAACGGCGTGGGACCCGGCGACGACATCGACGAGTTGGAGGCGGACATCGCCGCCGAAGAGGAGCGAACGCCCGGCTACCGCGACGGCCTGGAGCAGCTGCTCCCCGTCATCCGCCTCACCACTGCGCTCAGCCAGGAGCGGGAGCGGCTCGGGCTCAGCGCCGAGGAGGTCGCGAAGCGTTCGGGCCTGCGACTGGACCAGGTAGAAGCGATCGACGACAACGACGTCGACGTGCCTGTGGAGACTATGGCCCGCTACGCCGGCGCCGTCGGCCTCCGGCTCGTCCTCCAGCCGCTGAGCGCCTGAGCCCATCCCTCGTCATTCCTCAGGGCTGCCTCGCGCGGTGGCCGTTTCCGGGCTGCCGCCTGCGGCGCTGTCCTCCTCGTCGGCCTCTACGAATGCCCGATACACTCATCGCTGCGACTGCGCTGGAACGGAGGCTCAGCCTCGCGACGCGCAATACGAAGCACTTCGGGTCGGTTCGAGGGCTGCGGATGCGAGCGCTTTCCTGATCGACTGGCCAGCGTGCGGATGGGGGAGCGGCGGGTCTCGTCACCGCTCGCGCAGATCGTCAGACTGCCGGTCCTCCTCGGGAAGGTGGCCGGCGCCACCCGGACCGCCTGAGATCGGCAGGTCGGCGGGCGCGAGTCCCCACGACCACAGGAGCATCGCGACCACGACGCCGGGGGCTGCGACCAGCAGGAGGGAACCCCCGATGTTGGCGCCCCCCACCCGTGCGGTGACGACGCGGGCGGTGAACCCGATGAACGCACCTCCACCAAGAAGGGGCAGGACCGGACGCAGGGTCGACCGGGTGATCCTGTGCCGCCGTACCAGCGCGGCGAGCACTCCGGCTGCGGCCATGAGCGCGGCCATGGCAACGCCGCCGATGAGCGCTTCCTGCGCGGTGGTGAGCTCCGGGGCCTTCACGATGAAGTCGTCCACATCGCCGCCTTCGGAGAGATCGCCGACGAGCCACCACGTGGCGACCGGCGTCGAAGCGATCATCAAAGCAGCCGCGAGCCGGCCGACGATCGGGCGCACGCAGGAAGCGTCGCACGCTCGGAGGCTCGTGCACCCGCAGAGCACCTGCAGCAGGAGGTCCTCCGGTTCGCCGGCTGCCCCCTGAGCACCCTACCCCGGCTCGACGACCGTCGTCCGTGACTTTGCGCGGTTTGTGCAGAGCCGAGCAGTGGGTACAGTGGCGTCCGCAAGGTTGAACACGCAGCCGTCGAGCGCAGAGAAGGCTCCGGTGTGTTCGCCCGTCCACGACCCGGACGACAGGCCGGTTCTGCTGCCGCCGCCAGTGGCGCGGCAGCAGTGCATGAGGAAGGGGCCCGCCGCCTTGCCAGCCAGGCCCCTTCTTCGTGTGGGCGTGCGGCGGGCCGGTACCGCCCCAACCGGGTGGGCCGGCGTGGCTCGACGGTGCCGGCGCGGCCCGGAGGGATCCCTGACACCACGTCGAGCCCCCGCCCTTTGTGCCAGCGGATCCCCGGAGTGCAGACTCGTCGGCCATGTCACGCACCAGGAAGCGGGTAGCGGTCGTCGGCGCCGGGTGGTCGGGAGCGGTCACCGCCGAGCGCCTGGGCGCGGGCGGCGTCGACGTCGAGGTGTTCGAGCTGGCCGCCAACGTCGGTGGCCACTCACGAAGCGAGACGTTGAACGGCGTCGTCTACGAGCCGAACGGGGCTCACATCTTCCACACCTCGAACGAGGAGGTCGCCGCGTACGTCCAGCGCTTCGGCCTCTCCCGGCCCTACGGGCACGCCGTGAAGACGCAGGTCCACATCGGCGAGGACGACGAGTTGACGCTCCTGTCCTGGCCGCCCCAGCTCGAGGAGCTCCGCGACCTGCCGGTGTGGCCGACCATCGAGAAGGAGCTCGCCGATCTGCCGGACCGCCCGGCCGGGGACGACTTCGAGACGTTCGTGAAGTCGCTCATGGGCGCGACCCTCTACGACCTGTTCATCCGCGACTACACGGCCAAGCAGTGGGGCCGACCGGCGACCGAGCTGTCGAGCAGCTTCGCCCCCAAGCGGGTCGAGCTGCGCGACGACGGCTACCGCCGGCTCTTTCGCGACCGCTGGGAGTTCTTCCCGGCGGAGGGCATGAACAGCGTGATCGAAGCGGTGATGGCGAAGACCTCGGTGACGTGTGGCGCCGAGCTGGTGCTCGACGACCTCGTCGCCATGCAGCGGGACTACGACGCCCTGGTCGTGACCGCTCCGCTCGACAGGCTGCTCGGGCGCGACGGGGAGTTGGAATGGCGGGGCATCCACCTGCGGTCGCGGTATGTCCCCGTCGATCGCCCGGACGAGACGCTGACGGCCGCCTACGTCGTGAACTGGCCGGACGCCAGGTACCCGTTCACCCGCACCGTCGAGACGAAGCACGCCACCGGGCAGCGCATCGGCGGGACGGTGGTCAGCGAGGAGTTCCCCGGAGCCCCGGCGAGGCACTACCCCGTGCCCACCGTGGACCGGCGCTTCGAGACCCTGAACGAGCGGTACAAGGTCGAGGTCCGTGCCGCTCTCGACCGCCCGGTGTACTTCTGCGGTCGACTGGCCAACTACCTCTACATCAACCAGGACCAGGCCATCGAGCAAGGCTTCGCGTGCAGCACCGAGGTCCTCGCTGACTTCGAAGGCTCCGGTTCCTAGGCGCGCCTACCGGCGCCGTCCGGCGCGGGCTCGCACCCGCCGGACACCGGCGTAGGCCAGGCGGCCCGCCACCAGCCAGGGGCCGAAGACGATCACGGCGTCCAGCGGTTGGTGGACGACGTCCGCCCGCTTCCTCCCCACCCGCGACGCCCATCCGCGCCGGGAGAGCTCGCTCCGCACGCCGGTCTCGGTGATGGGGTTGTCGGGGCGGAGCGTCAGGAACGACCGGAGGTGGCTCCCCGAGGAGTCCACCCGGTCGGCCGCCATGAGGATCAACCAGTGTGCGGCCCGGCCTTCGCTGAACCGCCGGTAGGAGAGGCGGCGCATCCACCCGGAGACGCCCTTCGGCGGGCACGACGTCCCGAACACGGGCGGGAGGAGCTCGTGCTCGATGGACCGCTCGCGGGGCCGGACCTCGTCCTGGCGTTCGGGGAAGTCCCAGTGCGCACCGGTGCCCGAGGGGTCGAGCCGCTCCCGGGGCACCGACGGGCGGTCCCGGGGGTCGACGTCGACGCCCCACCCGGGGATCCGGCGGCGAAGCTCCTCGCTGGATTCGGAGAGCGCCGGCTTGTCGGCGGTGTAGGCCATGGTCGGGCTCCTGTTCTCACTGGCCGTTCGGGACGACGAGGGGCTTGACGCAGTCGTCGAGCTTCGCCGAGAACATGTAGTAACCCTCGGCGATGTCGTCGAGCGGGATCCGGTGGGTCACGATGTCGCTCGGCTTGAGGTAGCCGTTCCGGACGTGCTCGAACAGCCTCGGCCACTGCCGTTTCACCGGGCACTGGTTCATGCGCAGCGTCAGCCCCTTGTTGAGGGCGTCGCCGAACTTGACGGCGCTGAAGATCGGTCCGTAGGCGCCGACCACCGAGACGGTGCCGCCCTTGCGAACGGCGTCGATGGCCCAGTTCAGGGCGACCGGGGAGCCGCCCTGGAGCTTGAACTTCGCCCCCGCGAGGTGCTGGAGGAGGTTGCCGTCGGCTTCGGCACCGACGGCGTCGATGGCGACATCGGCCCCGAGGTGGTCGGTGATCCTCTTCATGTGGACGACGATGTCGTCGTACTCCGTGAAGTTGCAGGTCTCGGCGTGGGCGAACGTGCGGGCCACCTCGAGGCGGTACTCCAGGTGGTCGACGACGATGACACGCCCGGCGCCCATCAACCACGCCGACTTGGCTGCGAACAACCCGACCGGCCCGGCGCCGAAGACGACGACTACGTCACCCTCGGCGATGTCGCCCAGCTGCGCGCCGAAGTACCCGGTGGGAACGGCGTCGGTGAGGAGCACCGCGTCCTCGTCGTCCATCCACTCGGGGATGACGCTCGGGCCCACGTCGGCGAAGGGGACCCGCACGTACTCGGCCTGTCCGCCGTCGTAGCCGCCGCAGGTGTGCGAGTAACCGTAGATCCCCCCGATCGCCGTGGCATTCGGGTTCACGTTGTGGCAGTTCGAGTACAGGCCCCGGGCGCAGAAGAAGCACGACCCGCAGAAGATGTTGAAGGGCACCATCACGCGGTCACCCGGCTTCAAGGAGCGGACCGAGGGCCCGACCTCCTCCACCACGCCGATGAACTCATGGCCGAACGTGTGGCCGACCCGGGTGTCCGGGATCATCCCGTGGTACAGGTGGAGGTCCGAACCACAGATCGCCGCCAGGGTCACCCGCACGATCGCGTCGTTGGGGTGCTCGATCGACGGGACGTCTTTCTCCTCGACCCGCACCTTGTAGGGACCGCGGTAGACCATCGCACGCACGAGAGGCTCCTCCGGCGGCTCGTCGTTCCGGGCGGCCCCAGTTCTGCCGGCGGGCTAGCGGCATTCGACCGCCCATCCCTGTTCTTGTCCCTAGTGGGACCGTCTCAACCGCGTTCCGACCGCCTCCGCCCACCCGTCACCTGGGGAAGGTCCCGAGCGACACGACGGGGGCGTTGAGCCGGATGGCGCCGGTGGACCCGAGGAAGGCGGCGTCGCCGAAGGCGAAGATCCCGCCATCGGCGGCGACCATCCAGTACCCCCGGCCCGTGGGCGTCGCCTGCAGGCCGACCATGGGCGAGTTCAGCCGGATGGAGCCGGTGGATCCCTGGAAGGCGGCGTCGCCGAAACCGAACACGCCGCCGTCCGACGCCACCAACCAGTAGCCCTTGCCCGTGGGCGACGCCGCCATGCCGACCATGGGCTTGTTCAGGCGGATGCCGCCGGTCGAGCCCTGGAACCCGGCGTCGCCGAACCCGAACACGCCACCGTCGGCAGCCACGAGCCAGTACCCCTTGCCGGATGGAGATGGGCTCATGCCGACCACGGGTGAGTTGAGCCGGAGCGTCCCGGTCGACCCGAAGAACCGGGCGTCGCCGAAGGCGAACACGCCACCGTCCGATGCCACCAGCCAGTAGCCCCTTCCGCTCGGCGTGGGTGTCATGGCGACGACGGGTTGGTTGAGGCGCATGGCGCCCGTAGACCCGAAGAACCGTGCGTCGCCGAAGGCGAACACGCCACCGTCCGAGGCGACCAGCCAGTACCCCTTGCCGGACGGCGTGGGCGCCATCCCGACGACCGGGCGGTTGAGCGGCTTGCCGCCCATGGACCCGAAGAACTCCGACATGCCGAACGCGAACACGCCGCCGTCCGAGGCTGCCGTCCAGTAGCCGCCCTTGCCGAGCTCGAGCACGTACAGGCCGGAGTTCTCGTCGCTGATGACGACGTAGCCGGGAATCAGGTCCACGCCGACGACGCGCGCCTTGGCGGGCAGGAAGTTGAGCGGGTCCGGTGTGTCGGGCGGGACGAACGAGGCGACCTCCCGGGGCGCCGCCGGGTCGGAGATGTCGAGCACGCGCAGGCCGTCGGCGTTGAACGCGCCGTACACCAGCGACCCCTTCACGACGGTGTGGCCGGCCGTGTAGATGCCGAGGTCGGGCGGCGGGAAGACCTTGGACCCGGGCGACTGGTAGGTGCCGATCGACGTGGGCGCCGCCGGGTTGGACAGGTCGAGGATGCGCAGCCCGCCCCAGTCGCCCGGGCGGTCGATCATGGCGCCGGTGGCCACGGGCTCGGTCGTGCACCCGCCGCCGCTGATCGAGGGGCACAGGGCCGTTCGCAGCGCGTCGCCCTCGGCCTGGTCGATGGTGAAGTGGGGAAGCGAGAGGCCGGCGTGGTTGCCACCCGACGAGATGCCGAACTCCGACGCCTGGAACGGGGTTGCGAAGCGATGGAGGAGTACCACGCCGACAGCGCCCTCCGCCTGGGCCCGCAGCACCCGCGCCGCGAACGGGCAGCCGGTGCTCGAGATGGTGGGCTGGGTGGCGTCGATCTTGGCTCCGTCGACGATCACGATCCGCCCGGCGCCGCTGGTGAGGTAGGGGTCGGCGGCGACGGGAGCCGCCGCCGTGCCGCGGGCCGGGCAACCCCGGCCGACGTAGGCCATCTGTCCGGCCACCTGCGAGCCCGGCTTGCGGTACACGGCGGCGGTGTCCTCCGGGTCGAAGAGCGTGAACATGGCCTCGCAGGCGAAGCGCTCGCCGGCGAGGGCGGCCGGTGAGTCGATGCGCAGCACGCTGTTCGGACCGATGAAGTCCTCCTCCGACACGACGGCCACCGGCCTGCCGCCCACCTCACCGATGGAGACGAAGGCGGCGTTGCCCTCGACGTTGCGCTGCGCCGGGTAGTCCCACTGGCCGATGACGTTCACTTCCGCGGGATCGGAGATGTCGAGGGTGAACAGGCCGTCGTCCATGTAGGCGACGTGCGCCCTCGTACCCGTCTCGTCGGTGACGGCGGAGTGGTTGTTGCTGAACCGACGGCATCCGTTGTTGGAGAACGGCGACGGCCGCCTGCCCAGTGGCGGCCAGGCCCCAACCAGGACTGGGGCGCGCGGGTCGGTGACGTCCACGATGCGCAGGTCGCCGTTGGGGCTGGTGACCACCGGGTGCGACGCCAGTGGTTCGCTCGACACGGAGAGCACCCGCCCGTCGGCCCGCTGCACCAGGTGGACCGAGTGTTGGCCGACGGCGCACTTGGCGGTGGCCGACGGCGGGCCGCACGGCGGGGCTTCGGGCGGTGCCTCGGAGACGTCCGCCTCGTACCGCCCCAGGAACTTCGGCGCCGCCGGGTCGGTGATGTCGTAATACGCGACCCCCCGAGGGTTGGTCGCGGACGACGGGGAGCAGGCGCTGGGCCCCTGGTGCGAGGGCCCGTCGTCGAGGGCCACGGCCAGGAGGTCGCCGGTGAACGATGGGGTCGACACGTGCAGCGCGTCCACCTCGAGGGCGGCGACGCCCGCCGGCAACGGGATGGCTGAGGCAGCCCGGGGCTTGGCCGGATCGCTGACGTCGACGATCTTCACGCTGTGACCGGTGAAGCACGGGCCCGGGTTGTAGCGCTCGGTGTGGTCGCCCGTGTCGGAGACGATGCCGGCTCCGACCACGACGGTCGTTCCGACGACGGCGAGGTCCCCGTTGAGCCCTCCCTTGCCGAGGTCGTTGAAGCCGACCAGTCGCAGGCCGCTCGCCGCCGAAGTGGGCGCTGACGGCGCCGTCTGGGCAGCGGCCGGCGTGCCGGGAACGACGCCGGGCGCGGCGAAGGAGGCCACGAGAGCGGCGGTAGCAAGCAGCCGGCAGGCACGGCGGAGCGGTCGCGCCGGATGAACGGGATGAACCGGATGTGGTTGCACCGTTGACCTCACCTCAAGAATGAGCCCGATGGAGACGGGCGGACGAGTCGAGCCGGCGCCGATGGGGCCGCTGAACCGAGGCGTGCGTCCGGGTTCGCATGACCGGCCGGCGTCCGCCGCACCAGCGCTCTGCACCCCGAAAGTCCCCGGTCGCCGTGAATAAAGGTGAACGTAGCTCCGATGGCCCATGATTTCGAGGATTGATGTCGAGCGTCCACCATCGCCTCGATCCGCGACGAAGCGGTCGGCGGAATGAGAACCGGGGCGGGCTCGGTACCCTCGTCCTCATGGAGTCCACGGGGGAGCAGGGAACGACTGGTCCGCGCGCCGAGCCGGACGGGGAGACGACACCCGACGGCGAGGGTGGCGGGCAGAGGCGGCGGCGCGGGCGGCTGGCGCTGTGGGCGGCACTGATGGTCGTGATGGGGGGAGTGGGCGCGGCCGTGGTGCTGCGGGACCCGCCGAGGTCACCCGAGGAGGACCTGGCCCTCGTTCGCGACTTCGTCGACGGCGCCGGGACGGCCCGCTTCGAGGGGACGGCGCGCTCCGAGTACGGCAGCGGCCCCGACGAGCCGGGGTCGACGTCGATCGACGTCACCCGCGTCGAGGGCTCGTTCGCCCTTCCCGGCCGGCTCCACTCCCTGGAGGACAGCGGCGGTTACGTGTTCGAGTCGATCGTGCTTCCCACCGGGTCGTACTTCCGGAGCGCCGATGGCCGCGCCGAGCTGGACGGCGAGCCGTGGAGCTACGGGCCGCCCGCCGACGGGGGCGGGGAGTCCGTGGCGCTCGCCGTCGCCGCCGGCGAGTTCGGTCCCGGCGCGGCCGAGGCCCTGTCGGCGGCGTCCGGTGTGCTCGGCGCCTTCGGCGCCCCGTTCGACCTGGCGCACGTCCTGGGCCGGCTCGGCGAGGTGCGCCGGGTGTCGCCCGGCGTGCTCGAGGCCTCGGTGCCGCTTCGGCACTTCCTTCCCGCCGAGCTGGTGGAGGCGGTCGAACGGGAGGCGGCCGAGGCGGCAGCCGACGAGGAGGCCGGCTCCGGGGACGACGAGGAGTGGGTGGGGTCAGCCGACGACATCCTCGACGGCACGGTGACGGTTCGGCTGACCCACGCCCCGGACGGGCGCCTCGACGAGCTGGAGGTGACGACCGTCACCGGCGAGGGCGAGGACCGCTCGTCGGACCGGTCCACCCTGCGGTTCTCCGGGTGGGGCGAGCCCGTGGTGGTCGAAGCCCCGGACCCCGCGTCGGTGGACCCCACCCCGGGCATCGACGAGGAGGACCTGGCCGAGTTCCGCGCCTTCCCCGTGGTCGCCCCGGCGGACCCGCCGGCGGGCATGTTCCTGGAGTACGCCACGGTGACCGACGAGGACGCCGAGGAGGAGACGTGCGCCTCGGCCGAGCTCAGCTACGGGACACGCGCCCCCGACGGCGCCCCCGAGGACGACGAGGCGCCGGCGTTCCTGCGGGTGACGGTGGTGTCGGCGGCGTGCCCGTGGGCCGACGGGATGGGCTCCTTCTTCGGGGACACGAGCGAGGCCACGCCCGTCACGGTCGGCGCCCACCGGGGCGAGCTGCGGGAGCTGCGGTTCCCGGGCGAGGCGTACGACGAGGGGATGGTCAACCTGCGGTTCACGGTGGACGGCGTCACCGTCTCCGTCGACTCCGACCTGCCGAGTGAGCAGGTGGTCGCCACCATGGCCACCGTCGGGCCCCTCGACGTCGCCGCCCAGCCCGTCGTGCGCTCGGACCCGCCGCCCGCCCGCTGATCCTCCTGGTGGCGGCCGGCCGGCAACTTCAGCCCACCTCCGGGGCCACGGGTCCCTCCGTCTCCACCTCCGCCCAGACCACCTTGCCGGAGACGCCGCCGTCGGACTCCGCCGTCCGCCACCCCCAGTCACGCGACACGCCGGCCACCATCTGAAGGCCCCGCCCACTCGTCGACTCGGTGTCGAAGCCGAGCAGGGCGGGCGGGCGGCTGTCCTGGTCGAGCACCTGGATGCGGACGACGTCGCCGTCGAGGTCGGCCGTCACCGTGAAGTCGGTGCCGGCGTGGCGGATGGCGTTCGCCACCAGCTCGCTCACGACGAGGAGGACGGCGGCGACGGCCCGCTCGGGGACGCCGGCGGCGCGGAGCAGCCCCTCGACGCCGTTGCGGGCCCGGCGGGACGCGTCGAGCTCGGGGGGGAAGGTCTCCTCCCAGGACCCGGTCTCCGCCGCCACGTCGCTCCTCGTGCTCGTCGGGCTCGCGTTTGTGCAACCCCGTGTTGCGGGGATGGTGCTACCCGAGCGCTGCCCGTGCCAATCGGAGGAGTGGAGAACCGTGGCGGAAACGACGACGAAGCACCCGTCGCCCTCGCCGGACGAGGAGCTCGACCAGCTGGACCAACTGGCGGGCCGCTTCGAGGACGAGGCGCGCTCCGTCCGGCACCTCGCCGGGCGGCTGCGCCAGCTGCGGGCGGGGCGGGCCCGGGGCCGCTCGTGGGAGGAGCTCGTCGACGGCCGGAGGCCCGGTGTGCTCGATCTGGTCGACCAGGCGGTCCGCCGCCTGACGGAGAGCAGCGCCGCGTTGCGCCGGGTGCTCGTGCGCGGGCTGCGGGCCGAGGGGGCGACCATGCCGGCCATCGCCCAGGTCCTCGGGGTTTCCCACCAGCGCGTCTCCGTGCTGCTCAGGGGCCGCAACGGCCCGGTCCCGCCCGGGAACTGAGCGGTCCCGCACGTCGGCGGCGTCGACCTCACGCCGCCGCTGCCGACGTCGTGAGGTTGTCTTCACGCTCCCGACACCCGACGCACACGGTGGTGTCACGACCGGTCCGTAGGGTGGCCCGCAGGCGGCCGCAACGTCGAACGCCGCCGTCACCGAGCGAAAGGCCGACATGAGCACGATCGTGGACGTCACCTCGCCGCGCCCCTCCGACGGCTCCGGCGCCTCCGGCGCCGGGGCGGGCTCGACGCAGCGGCGGGGGCGGCGGGGCTGGATCGAGCACTGGGACCCCGAGGACGAGACGTTCTGGGAGACGACGGGCCGGAGGGTCGCTCGCCGCAACCTGGTCGTGTCGATCTTCGCCGAGCACCTCGGGTTCTGCATCTGGGTGCTGTGGACCATCGTCGTGATCAACCTCGGCAACGCCGGCATCGTCCTGTCCGTCTCCGAGCTGTTCCTCCTGACGGCGGTGCCGAACCTGGTGGGGTCGTTCCTGCGCATCCCCTACACCTTCGCCGTGCCCCGCTTCGGCGGGCGGGCGTGGACGGCGATCAGCTCGGCCCTGCTCTTCGTGCCCACCCTGCTGCTGGCGTTCGTCGTCCCGAGCGGGTGGCTGGCCGCACAGGCGCACGGCGTCCAGATGTGGGTGCTGGTCCTGTGCGCCGGTGCGGCCGGCCTCGGCGGCGGGAACTTCTCGTCGTCGATGTTCAACATCTCGTTCTTCTATCCCGAGCGCAAGAAGGGTTTCGCCCTCGGCCTCAACGCGGCGGGCGGCAACCTCGGCGTCGCGGTGGCCCAGCTGCTCGTCCCCCTGGCCGTCGTGGTCGGCGTGCCGTCCGCCGCCGTGCGACTGCCGCAGCACGACGTGAACCTGGCCTACGCCGGTCTCATGTGGCTGCCGTTCATCGCCCTCGCCACCATCCTCGCCTGGCGCCACATGGACAGTCTGAGCATGGCCAGGGCCGACAAGCGCTCCTACCTGACCGCCCTGCGCACGGGCCAGACCTGGGTCATGTCGTTCCTCTACATCGGCACCTTCGGCTCGTTCATCGGCTTCTCGTTCGCCCTGCCCCTGGTGATCAAGAACACGTTCCCGGAGTTCCTCGCCGCCCATCCGTTCATCGCCACCTACCTGGCCGGCCTCGGCTTCCTCGGAGCCCTGATCGGCTCCGTCGCCCGGCCCCTCGGGGGCCTGGTGGCCGACCGGTTCGGCGGCTCTCGTGTCACCCTCGGGGTCTTCGCCGGCATGGCCGGCGCGACGCTGGCGGCCGCCGCCGGCGTCCAGCAGCGCAGCTTCGGCCTGTTCTTCGGCTCCTACATGGTCGTGTTCCTGCTCGCCGGCATCGGCAACGGCTCGACCTACAAGATGATCCCGTCCATCTTCGCCGAGCTGGGCCGCCGCGACGCCGTGGAGCGGGGCGTCGACCCCGGGGAGAACGTCGTCGAGTTCAAGCACCGGGCGGCCGCCGTGATCGGCATCGCCGGCGCCATCGGTGCCTTCGGCGGTTTCCTCATCCAGGTGGTGCTGCGCCAGGCCAGCATGGAGGTCTCCAACCTGGTGAAGGCGGCGTCGACACCGGCCGAGAAGGTCGCCGTCGCCGCCGCCCATGCCGACTGGTCCGTGCCCGCCCTGTGGGTCTTCCTCGGCTCCTACGTGGTGTTCGGCACCGTCACGTGGTTCTTCTACCTCCGGCGGAACGTGGCCACCGACCGCATCCCGAGCCTGGCCGCCGCCGGCGTGTAACCACCCCCCGGCCCCGCCGTGCCGGTCGCCGGTGGTGGGAAACCGTCGAATCCGGCGATACCGTTGAGCTCGTGATTGGGGGCCGGCCGGGTCGGGCTACAAACGCCCACGATGGTCGTCTCTCAGAGGAGGAGGCGGTGCAGGCCGACCGGGTGAGGCGGCGGTGGGCGGACCTGTGCCGCTGGGACCCCGCCCTGCCCCCCGACGCCGAGCCCACCATGGCCGGCCCGATGGTCGACGCCCTGTACGCCGCCTTCGACCACCCCCAGCCCCTGGGGTGGGGCCTCGACCCCGCGTTCGAGCCGGTGGTGGGCGACTTCGCGGCGATCGTAGGCAGCGTCGACGCCGCGCTGGCCCAGCTCGTCTGCCTCCACGAGGCGTTCCGGCAGGTCGTCGTGGACGAGCTGGACGAAGCGGAGCGGGACGAGGCGCGCCGGCGCCTCGACATGATCATCCACCGCACGATGATCGTGGTGGGCGAGGCGGCGGTGCACCACCTCGTGGAGGAGGCGCTGACCGACCCGCTCACGGGCGTCCGCAACCGGCGCGCCTTCGAGATCGACCTCGAGCGGGAGACGGCCCGGGCCCGCCGCCACCGGCGCCCCCTCACCCTCGCCGTCATCGACGTGGACGGGCTGAAGCGGCTGAACGACGCCAAGGGCCACGGCGCGGGCGACCAGGCGCTGCGGGCCGTCGCCGAGGCCCTGCGGCGGACCGCACGCCGGGAGGACGGGGCCTACCGCATCGGCGGTGACGAGTTCGCCCTGCTCCTGGTCGATTCCGTCGTCCCCGGCGAGGACGTGGTCGTCGACCGCCTGCGCGAGGCGGGCGCTCCCGCCTGCAGCGTCGGTCTGGCCTGCCTGGTGGACGACACGGACGACGATCTGCTCGAGCGCGCCGACCGCCGGCTCTACGAGCTCCGCCGGGCCCGCCGTCGCCGGTCGCGCGCCGGCCGGTCGGCCTGAGCCGGGTCGCCTCAGGCGGCCGCGTCGGGCGCCATGTCGTCGACGCGGCCGGTCGGGCCGGGGAGGGCCGCCGCCGCCCGCCGGCGCCGGCGGGCCGGGACGACGGCGGCGGTGAGGGCGGCAGCCAGGCTCACCGCCCCGCCCAGGGCGAGACCGGCCGGTGCGCCCCACCTGCCGGCCACGTACCCGAGCAGCGGGCCGCCGACGGGCGTCGAGCCCAGGAAGACCAGGCCGTAGAGGGCCATGACCCGGCCGCGGAGGGCGGGCGCCGAGCTCAGCTGGAGCGTCGCATTGGCGGTGGCCAGGAAGAGCAGCATGAAGGCGCCGACGGCGACCAGGGCGACGGCGACGGTCAGCGTCGTGGGCGCCACGGCGGCGACCAGGTTGGCCGCACCGAACGCGATCGCCGAGCCGACGAGAACCGAGCGGGTGGGCCGCGCCCGGCCGGCGGCGACGAGGGCCCCGATCAGCGAGCCCAGTCCCAGCGCGCCGCTCAGGACGCCGTACAGCCGGGGGCCGCCGCCCAGGGTCTCGGCCGCGAGCAGGGGGATCACCACCTGGGAGTTGAAGCCGAACGTGCCGATGACCGCCACGAGCAGCAGCGGGGACCGCAGGCGGGGGTCTCCCCACACGGTGCGAAGGCCCTCGCGGATCTGGCCCGGCCGCCGCCCGGGGGCGAGCACCGGCGCCCGGTGGAGCTCCTCGGGGCGCATCGTCCACAGCGCCGCCATGACCGCCAGGTACGACGCCGCGTTGACCAGGAAGGCAGGCGCCACGCCGGCCGTGGCGATGACGGCGCCGGCCGCCGCCGGCCCCAGAAGGCGGCCGGCGTTGAACATGGCGCTGTTGAGCCCGACGGCGTTCGGGACTTCGTCGGGGCCCACCATCTCGATGACGAACGACTGGCGGGTCGGCATGTCGACCATCTGCACCATGCCGAGCAGGAAGGCGAGCACGTACACCATCCACAGCTCGACGCTTCCCGCCGCGACCAGCGCCCACAGGGTGAGAGCGAGCACGGCGGCCGCCGCCTGGGTCACGAGCAGGATCCGGCGCTTGTCGAAGCGGTCGGCGATCACGCCCCCCCACATCCCGAACAGCAGCATGGGGAGGAACTGGAGGGCGACGGTGACGCCGAGGTCGAGGCCGCTCCCGGTGAGGGTCAGCACGAGCCAGCTCTGCGCCACCTGCTGCATCCACGTGCCCGACACCGACACCAGCTGGCCCAGGAAGAACAGGCGGTAGTTGCGAACGGCGAGCGAGCGGAAGGTGCGCCGCGTGGCGGCGCCCACCAGCGCCCGCGGACGCTCGCCGAGTGCGGCGCGCGGGGACGTCACGATCCGTCCAGCAGGCGGTCGAGGGCGTCGGCCGCCCGGGCCAGCGCCCGGCGGTCGGCATCGGGGAGGGTGCTGAGGCGGGCGGCCAGGAAGGCGTCCTTGCTCGACCGCGTGCGGGCCAGCAGCTCGCGGCCGGCGTCGGTGATCGCCACCCGGGCGACGCGCCGGTCCCGTTGATCCGTGGTGCGGGTGACGAGGCCCATCTCCTCTAGGGAGGCCACCACGCGCGTCATGGTCGGCGGCTTCACCCGCTCATTCGCCGACAGCTCGCCCAGCGTCGTCGGGCCGTGGCGATCCAGCGTCGACAGGGCCGACAGCTGCGAGGCGCTCACCTCGTCGCCGCTGTGCACGCGCAGCAGCCGCGCCACCCGCATCACCGACAGCCGGAGGCGGGCGGCCATCTCGGCGTCGGGCTCCGCTGCGTGGGCGACGGTCGGGGCGGTCACGGCGTCCATGTTCCCCTGAACTACTTAGCAACACGAATTATTTCTCCGGCAACCTCCCGAAAAAACCGCCCACTTGCCGCGCTACAGACCTCCGCTGGTCGTGCCGAGACCACTCACAGTGGCCGTTCCGTTCCGGGCCCCTGCGACCGAAGGAGGTCCGATGAGCCCTGCATACCGAGAGTCCGAGAGCGAGGCGGCGGCGACGCCGTCCGACCGGCTGCGGGTGCTGCTCGTGGACGACGACGCCGAGGTGCGCGGACTGCTCGAGGTCGTCCTCGACGGCGACGGGCGGTTCGATGTCGTGGGCCGGGCCGGTGACGGCGTGGAGGCGCTGGAGCTGGCCCGCCAGCACCGGCCCGACGTCGTGGTGCTCGACCTGACGATGCCGGGCATGGACGGCTTCAACGCCCTGCCCCACCTCCGACGGCTGCTCCCGGCGGCGCGCATCGTGGTCGTGTCGGCGTTCCCCGATCCGTACACGCTGCTCGACACCGTCCAGATGGGTGCCGACGGCTACATCGACAAGAGCCGCGTGTGGTGCGAGCTCATCCCCACCCTGAGCGGCCTCTGCGCACTGGTCTGAGCACCCGGGGGGCGGACCGCCCGATCACCTACGATTCGGCGTCGTGACGGCCGAGCGCACCCCGGGCCCCGAGCGGGCCCGACGGGCCGCCTCCCGATGACGGTCCGCGAGCGGGCCCGACGGGCCGCCCCCGATGACGGTCCGCCTCCGCTTCTCGCCGTCGCCCACCGGGTACTTCCACGTGGGCGGCGCCCGCACGGCCCTCTACAACTGGCTCGAGGCGCGCCGGTCGGGTGGCACGTTCATCCTCCGCATCGAGGACACCGACACCGAGCGCAACCGCCCCGAGTGGGCCGAGGGGATCCAGTCGGCGCTGCGCTGGCTGGGCCTCGACTGGGACGAGGGGCCGTACTTCCAGTCCGAGCGGTCGCACCTCTACGCCGCCGCGGCCGCCAGCCTGCTGGAGGCGGGGAGCGCCTATTGGTGCGACTGCGCCCGTGACGTGGTGGAACAGCGCACGAAGGGCAACGCCGTCCCCGGCTACGACGGCTTCTGTCGCGCCCGGGGCCTGGCGGCCGGCCCCGGCCGGGCCCTCCGGTTCCGGGTGCCCGACGAAGGGTCTACGACGGTGGTGGACGTCATCCGCGGCACGCCGACGTTCGAGCACGCCACCATCGAGGACTTCGTCATCGTCCGTTCGAACGGCACGGCCCTTTTCGTGCTGGCCAACGTGGTCGACGACGCCGACATGGGCGTCACCCACGTCGTCCGGGCCGAGGAGCACCTGCCCACGACGCCCAAGTACGTGCTGCTGCACGGGGCGCTGCGCCCCGACCTCGACCTGCCGGTGTTCGCCCACGTGCCCGTCCTGGTCGACGAGCGCCGCCAGAAGCTGTCGAAGCGACGGCACCGGGTCGCCCTCGAGGACTACCGGGACCTGGGCATCCTGCCCGAGGCGATGCGGAACTACCTCGTGCTGCTGGGGTGGGCGCCTGGTGGCGACCGGGAGGTCCTCACCCTCGACGAGATGGTGGCCGAGTTCCGGCTCGAGGACGTCAACTCGTCGCCCGCCTTCTTCGACGAGCGCAAGCTGCTCCACTTCAACGGCGAGTACGTGCGCGCTCTCCCCGTGGAGGAGTTCGTCGCCCGGTCGGCGCCGTTCCTGGAGCGGGGCCCGTGGAAGCCCGAGGACTTCGACGAGGCCGCGTTCGCCCAGATGGCGCCACTGGTGCAGGAGCGGGTGAAGACCCTCGCCGAGGTACCCGCCATGGTGGACTTCCTTTTCCTCCCCGAGCCCGCGTTCGACGAAAGGGCGTGGGGGAAGCGGGTCGAGCGGGGCGCGTCGGCCCGGGAGATACTGGCCGGGGCGCTGGAGGCGTACGCGTCGTGCCCGTGGGACGCCGAGACGCTCCACGAGGTCACCGCTTCGGTCGGCGAGCGGCACGGGCTCGCGCTGGGCAAGGCGCAGTTCCCGGTTCGGGTGGCGGTCACCGGCCGAGACGTGGGGCCGCCGCTGTTCGAGTCGATGGCGGTGCTCGGGCGCGAGCACGTGCTCGAGCGGCTGCGCTCCGCGCTGGCGCGGCTGGGGGAGTAGCAGCCGCTCGTGCCCGGGCTGGGTCTGGTCGTCAAGCTGGCGTCCGCCCTCGCCGCCGCCGTGTTCCTGTACCTGGCGGTCACCTTCGTGCAGGTGTGGCAGGCGTCACGCAGGGACCAGGCGCGCCAGGTGGAGGCGATCGTCGTGTTGGGCGCGGCCCAGTACGACGGCGAGCCCTCGCCTGTCCTGCGCGCCCGCCTGGCCCATGCCGCCGACCTCTACGACCGCGGGCTCGCCCCGCGCATCGTCGTCACGGGCGGGAAGCAGTCGGGTGACCGGGTCACCGAGGCGACCGCGTCGGCCCGTTACCTCGCCAGTCGCGGGGTGCCCGATCGAGCGATCCTGCGGGAGGTCAAGGGCCGCTCGTCGTGGCAGCAGCTGGCTGCCGCCTCCGAGTTCCTCGAGCAGCGGGGGATCAGCCGGGTGCTCCTGGTGTCCGACGGGTTCCACGCCGCCCGCATCGCCGCCATCGCCGACGAGCTCGGTCTCGTGGCGTTCA
This sequence comes from Acidimicrobiales bacterium, assembly GCA_035540975.1. Classification (NCBI taxonomy): domain Bacteria; kingdom Bacillati; phylum Actinomycetota; class Acidimicrobiia; order Acidimicrobiales; species Acidimicrobiales bacterium. The sequence continues at coordinate 3,239 of DATLFN010000049.1, read as the reverse complement.
CCTCGCCGGCGCCCGGGTCCCCGATCGCAGGCGCCGAGAAGCTTCCCTACCTCGGGCGGGAGACGCTCGCCGTCGCCGCCGGGCGGCTCATCGGCTTCCGGCGCGTCGCGGGGATCAAGACCGGCTCGAGCGGGCCCGCCGCTCCCGCCGACCTCCGTTTCGTCGCCGGTGCCGCCGGCTAGCGGCTAACCTGCGAACCGCCCGTTCGGGGGTGGTGTAATCGGCAACACAACAGGTTCTGGCCCTGTCGTTGGGGGTTCGAGTCCTCCCCCCCGAGCTGCCGCCGGCGCAAGCCGGCGGGTACGGCCCCATCGTCTAGAGGCCTAGGACACCACCCTCTCAAGGTGGCGACACGGGTTCGAATCCCGTTGGGGCTGCAACACCGGAACCCCTGCTGCGGCAGGGGTTTTGTGCTTCTGACCTGCGGTTTCGTGGTTCGTCCGTCGAGTCGGGGTCGTCCAGGGAGTGTGCTCCAGTCCTCCTCGTGATGCCGGTTGTCGTCGAGATTTGTGCCCAGATTGTGCCCGGCGCGACCCCTCGCCGTCGACCGCAGGCGGAGAGGCGGGTCCATGTGGGCACAGCGGCCTGTCACTACCGCGCCGGTCGCCCTCGACTTGGTGCGCCGAAGCTTCGGCGTCGGATGGCAGACTCGTCCCGCCGCTCGAATCCGAGGCCGTCAACCACGCTTGGTCGCGAAGAGCCACATAAGCACCCGCGATAAGCACCTCGTCAGTCCGTGGCTCCGGGGTTTGCACCACGGCCAACGCGCTCGTCTTCGCGGGCTCAAGGGAGTGTCGCGAAGAACTCCGCGGAAGACTCCCGCTCGAGTGAGAGCCTGGCCCGCACCAGTGCGAGCGTGCTGCGCAGCTCTTTGTCGTCTGTGACGAGCACATCGATGTAGGGCCCGCAGGCGACATGGTGGGCGTCAGCCAGATCGGAGTCCTGGATCTTCCGCCCTTCTCCCATCGTCCGAGCCAGCCGGGCAAGCCGGATGGCGACGAAGGCGGATGCCGAGGGCGTTTGTTCCGGACCGACGGATACGTGATCGGGAACACGACCTCGTTGGCGCCCTGCATCGGCGATGTCGCGTACCCAATCGTCGAGGTCCACGTCGGCGATCCACTCCCGCATCAGTCGCGCCGGCTTAGTGGCACCCTCCTCGATCAGCCGGTCGCGCATCTTTTCCTGCACCGCTCTCTCTGCGCTCAGGAACGCGACCTTCTCGCGATGCAGCTCATTGGCGAGTTCGAACACGTCGCGACCGGACTGCGCCAGGCGACGGACGTCACGACGGAGTTCGCGGGACAGGTACCGGTCCTCCTCGGACAAGACTCCGCCGGTGCTGGTCTCCTGTCGGTGTCGTTCGCTCAAGGGCAGGAGCAGGCGGTCGCCGACGAGCTTGAAAAACAGGTCGACCATGCGCCGGGCCTTCTTTCCCGCCTGTGGGAACGCCTCGATCACCTCCTGGAGTAGGTCGAGCGACCCCACTACCTCGATCTTCCCAGCCTTGACGGCCCGCGAGACGCGGTGGAGAGCGTGCTCCGGATGCGGACTCGTGTCGGGGCCGGCGAAGTAGTTGAACTGCTGAGCATCGAAGTACACGCGCCGTGCGGAGCCGGTGTAGGGAGCGGTCACCGTCACATGAAGAGCCGATAGTCGTACGGCACTGGGGCGAGGTCGGGGATGTGTTTGATGGTCCGAGCGAGCACGTCGGCGTAGCGGAGGGTGCACGGGTCGCCGTCGTAGAGGGCGTCGTTGTTCCAATCCATCTTGCTCAGTGCCAACACTTGTGCCGCGGTCTCAGTCAGTGGACCCGCGCCGGCGTCGCGCGTCAGGAGAAGGGGTCGTGGAGTTCCCTTGCCGCCCTGCAGGTAGTTCGCCTTGCCCGTCAGGGTCGCTTCTGGAGCGTTACCGGCGACCCAGACGAGCACCGATCGTTCGTCGAGCTGGAAGCTCGTGCCGCGCTGCATGGCGTACCCGGGGGCTGCTCGCTCGTTTCGTCGTCGTGGAGCATCAAGCGTGAGGCCACGCCAGCTCGAGCGCGTGATGCTCACACACTCGAGGGCGGTGGAAGCGCCCCAAGCGTCCGTGCAGCCTGCAGTCTCGTCGGCTGTGAACGGCGTCTTCTTGTGTACGACGAGCCGGCGCGGGGTGTGACCATGGTGGCGGTCCTGGTAGAGCGCGAGGCTCCGCGACATGACGAGCCGCATGTCGTTGCGCGTCAGGAACGGATTACGCAAGTCAGTGCCTTGCCCGACGTCATAGGCGATGAACTCCATGCCGCCGCCGTCGGAGTCGAACACCTGGCTGCAACAGGTCACGAACGTCGTCGTCCCATCGTCGGCTGGACGCAGCGCGTATGAGATACCTATGTAGACAGTCTCCGGATCAAGGGGTGCTTGGCTTGTATCGAGCTTCCATGGCGTCCCCCCGCCCTTTGCGTAGAGCGCGGTACCAAGTCGCCACGCGACGCTCGCCCGGCACCGATAGACGAGCGCATCCCGCGTGATGATCTGGGTCGGAAGTCCGAGCTGCGCTCCGACCGCTTTCACTGAGTCGTGGAGGTCAAATCCTTCTTCCTGGTTTACGAAGAAGCTGCGATACCTTGGCGGGAGGTAGAAGACAACGACATCGAAGCGATCGCGTACGACGCTGAGCCGACGCAGCCCTTCAGCGAGTATGTGGGCGAGGTGGCGGTGCGGGCGACCAGACACCTTCAGTTTGCTGTCGAGGTCGTCGGAGAGCGCGAGCTGCGCTGAATCGTGTGCGGGTCCGAGGCGCGCATCGAAGACCTGTCGAAACCCAGGCCAGGGTGGCAGATACGGCGCACGTTCTCGTGGCTCATGTTCATGAACCAACTCGTTCAGTTGCTTGCGGAGCGCTGGGAGGTCAGGGCCGGGAGCCAGCAGGGCTACGCGAATCTCGGGATCCGTGTCACTGAACGCGCGTCGCGAGAAGGGTCCGAAGTCACGCAATCCGATGAGCGGGTTGAGAGCCGTCTGGGATCGGTCGGTCGGATCGAAGGCGAGTCGGATCTCGGGGAGTTCCCAATAGCCGTGAAGTCCTCCCGTCCGGTCCGAGTCGGTCGAGATCATCCCGTCGCCTCCGGGATCGTCGAGTCAGCCCACGAGGCGAGGGGCCGGCTGTAGGCGGTCTGGCCGAGCAGCTCGAAGCAAGGGTCAACGCCGTCAGCTGGCGGCAGGTTCCAGGTCAGCACGTCGCGAGGGCCTCTGCCCTGT
>DATLFN010000048.1 GCA_035540975.1 Acidimicrobiales bacterium | reverse complement strand
CGTGGCGCTCCCCGCCGCCGCGGCCGCGGCCGTACCCGCCGCCGTGCCGGCGGCGCCGATCGAGCCGGCGACGCCGGCCGCCCCGGTGGCCGCTCCCGTCGAGCTTCTCGCTGTCGCCGCCGCCGAGCAGCCCGTGCTCGCCGCCCGCCCGGCATCCTCCGTGCGCCAGGCCGGCGCCCCCGTCACGCAGTTCCAGGTGGCACTCATCGGCACGGCGATGTTCCTCGCCGGCGCCCTGGCCCTGGGCCGCCGCCCGGTCCGCCGCCCGGCCCTGGCCTACCGCTGATCGCCCGGCCCGGTGCCGCAGCCGCCAGGGCACGGCCGCCCGGGCGCCCGGCCCGGATCAGCGGGTGAGGCCCTCCGCCCCCAACCACTCGGCGACGGCGCCCACGAAGGCGTCGCGCTCCTCGATCCACGGCAGGTGGCCGCTCTCCTCCAGCACCACCGAAGTCGCCCGGGGGGCGTTGCGGGCGATGCGGGCGGACTGGAACGGTCCGTTGAAGACGTCCGACCGCCCGGCCAGGACCAGGACGGGCACGGCCAGCGACTCCAGCCGGTCGACGGCGCTCCACCACGCCAGGGGCATGTAGGCGTCACGGGAGACGGCGGCCGAGAAGCTCGCCCGGGCGAAGATGCTGCCCGCCTCCGGCCGGCCGAGACGGTGGAAGAAGAACGGCTCGACGCCGCGCATCGTCGACTCCAGCTCCTCGTCCGAACCCGGCGGCACCCGCTGGAGCACCTCCACCTCGGGGGGTGTGGGTGGAGCCTCGAAGGCGTCGGCCAGGCTCTCGCTCGCCCCCAGCTCGCCGGGCGTGGCGCCCACCAGGATCAGCCCGGCTACCCGGTCCGGGTGCCGCAGCGCCGCCTCGACGGCGACGCTGGCCCCGGCGTGGTGGCCGAGGAGGAGCACCGGTCGGGGCCCGACGGCGGCCGCCAGCCCGGCGGCGTCGTCCGCCGCCCGCTCGACGGTGAACTCGCCCCGGTGGTCGTAGTAGACGAGGCGGAGGTGCGGGGCGAGGCAGTCGAGCCCGGGCCGCAGGTACTGGTGCCCCACCCCGATCCACCCGGGGAGGACCAGGCAGGTCGGCCCCGTGCCCGTCTCCTCGTACTCGAGGGTGGCTCCGTTGACGGCGGCGTTGGGCATGTCGCTCCGATGTACGGACGTGGCGGCGCCCTCGGACGGGCGTCCCCCGTTCCTACAGCAGGAACGAGAACAGCGGCGACCCGGGCGGGATGCGCTCGATGTGGAGCGGGCTGGCGTCCATGCGCCCGAGCAGTCCGGGCAGGTCCGCCGCCCGCTCCAGCTCGATGCCGACCAGGGCCGGCCCCGTCTCCCGGTTGTTCTTCTTCACGTACTCGAACACCACGATGTCCTCGCCCTGGACCAGTACCTCGTCCAGGAAGTGGCGGAGGGCACCGGGCTCCTGGGGGAAGGTCACCAGGAAGTAGTGGCGCAGCCCCTCGTACAGGAGCGATCGCTCGATGACCTCGGCATAGCGGCTCAGGTCGTTGTTGCCGCCCGACACCACGCATACCACCGGGCCCTCGGGCGCACGGGAGAGGAACGAGCGGGCGGCGGCGCTGGCCAGGGCGCCGGCCGGCTCGGCGATGATCCCCTCCGTCTGGTACAGGTCGATCATCTCGGTGCACACCGCGCCCTCGGGCACGGCCACGACCTCGTCGACGAGGTCCCGCACCACCGGGTAGGTGGTCGAGCCCACCAGGCCCACGGCCGCCCCGTCCACGAACGTGTCGACCTCGTCGAGGGTGACGGGGCCGCCCGCGTCGAGGGCGGCCCGCATGCTGGCCGCGCCGGCCGGCTCGGCGCCCACGATGTGGACGTTCGGCACGTGCCCGCGGATCCACGTGGCGATGCCGGCGATCAGCCCGCCGCCGCCGACGGGGACGACCACCGTGTCGAGCTCGCCGTCGGACTGCTCGGCGACCTCCACGCCCACGGTGCCCTGGCCGGCGATGGTGCGGGGATCGTCGAACGGGTGGACGTACACGGCGCCGCTCCGCTCGCTGTCCCGGTGGGCGGCGGCGCTGGCCTCGTCGTAGGAGTGGCCGACGACGACGGGCTGGACCCACCGGCCACCGATGGTCTGGATGCGCTGGCGCTTCTGGCGGGGCGTGTTGGTCGGCAGGAAGACGCGGCCCTTGATCCCGAGCTGGGCGCAGGCGTACGCCAGGCCCTGTCCGTGGTTGCCGGCGCTGGCGCACACCACCCCGCGCCCGCGCTCCTCGGGCCCGAGCGAGGCGATGAGGTTGTAGGCGCCGCGGGCCTTGTAGGACCGGCACACCTGCATGTCCTCCCGCTTCAACAGCACGGGCTGCCCCACCACCGCGCCCAGCCGGTCGCTCGCCTGCAACGGCGTGCGCCGGACCACCCCGGCCAGCCGCTTGGCCGCATGGGCGATCGCATCGGGAGTGAGGAGCTCCGCCATTTGAGCAGGATGCTAGGCCGTAAGGGCAAACACACCCTGAGCAGTTGAGAGGCCGGCCCCAGGCCGGCGGCCACGCCAGCCGCCGCAGGCGGCCCCCGATGGATGCCGGCCAAGGAGGGGTCAGGGCGGAGGCCCGGCGGCACAGGCCGGGCCGGAGCACCATCAAACTCGCCGAGCAACCTCCGGTTGCGACGGCGACCTGCGACGGCGACTACGAGGGTGCGAACCCCTGGCGCATGGTGTTCTCGGTGACGACGCGGGGGTCGAGGAACTGGAGGAGGTAGTCGGGGCCGCCCGCCTTCGAGCCCACGCCCGACATCCCGTACCCGCCGAAGGGCTGGCGACCGACGACGGCACCGGTGATGCCCCGGTTCACGTAGACGTTCCCCGCCCGCAGCTCGGCGGCGGCCCGGCGCACGTGTGCGGGCGAGCGGGAGAACACCCCGGCCGTGAGGGCGAAGTCGGTGTCGTCGGCGATCTCCAGGGCGTGGTCGAAGGTGCTGGCCCGGAAGACCGTGAGCACGGGGCCGAAGATCTCGTCGCGGGCCAGGGGCGAGGTGGTGGCGACGTCGGCCACGATGGTGGGGCCCACGAAGTACCCCTCGGAGGGGACGTCCTGGCGTGCCAGCAGCACCGTCCCCTCCCGCGGCGCCCGCTCCACGCATCCCCGGATGCGCTTCCACGCCTCGGCGTCGATGACCGGGCCGACTTTGACCGCCATCTCCCGGGGATGGCCCACGGGCAGCTCGCGCACGTGGCGCACCAAGCGGTCCACCGTCTCGTCGTACACCGCGTCGACGACGACCAGCCGGGACGCGGCGGAGCACTTCTGCCCGGCGTACCCGAAGGCCGACGCGGCCACGGCGGGAACGGCCTGGTCGAGGTCGGCGTCGGCGTCCACCACCAGGGCGTTCTTGCCGCCCAGCTCGGCCACCACCCGCTTGATGTGGCGCTGGCCGGGACGGAAGGCGGCCGCCGCCGCGTTGATGCGCAGGCCGACGTCCTTGGAACCGGTGAAGGTGACGAAGGCCACGCCCGGGTGCTCGACCAGGTGGGCGCCCACCTCCTCGCCCACGCCGGGAACGAAGCCGAGAACCCCCGGCGGCAGGCCCCCCGCCTCCAGCGCCTCCACCAGCCGGTAGGCGACGGCCGGCGTCTGCTCGGCCGGCTTGAAGACGACCGCGTTGCCGGCCACCAGCGCCGCCGTCACCATCCCGGTGGGGATGGCGAGGGGGAAGTTCCACGGGGCGATGACGACCCCCACTCCCTTGCCCTGGTAGCGCAGCACGTTCGACTCGCCCGGCGGCGACTCCACCACGCCGCCCTCGTCGAGGCGCAGCATCTCCCGCCCGTAGTACTCGCAGAAGTCGATGGCCTCGCACACGTCGCCGTCGGCGTCGCCCCAGGGCTTGCCCGCCTCGAACACCTGGAGGGCGGACAACTCGTCGCGGCGGGCGCGCATCCACTCGGCCGCCCGGAACAGCACGGACGCCCGCTCGTCCGCCGGCGTGCGCCGCCACCGCTCCCACGCCTTCTCGGCGGCGGCGACCGCCGCGTCGGCCTCGGCCGCCCCGCACGACGCCGACACGGCGACCACCGTCTCGGGGTCCCCCGGGTCGACGGACTGGATCGTGCGCTCCGTCGTCACCCGCCTGCCCTCGATGACGGCCGGGACCTCTGCGCCGAAGCCGGACGGCGCCGCCACCACGGCCGCAGCCATGCGGGCCCGGACGTCGGGGCGGCGCCACTCGGCCGGTGGCTCGTGGGCGTAGGGCCCCGGCTCGGCGGGGTCGGTGGCCGGGCGGCGGGCCGGGTCCTCGCGGTCGGGCAGGCGGTCGACGGCGGGGGCGGCGATGAGCTCGTCCAGCCCGCGCCCCTCGGCGAAGCGGTGGCGCACGAAGCTCTCGTTCGACGTGTTCTCCAGCAGGCGCCGCACCAGGTACGCCATGCCGGGGACCAGCTCCCCGACGGGGGCGTAGATGCGCAGGCGCAGGCCGAGCCGGCGGATGGCGGCCTGGATGGGCTCCGCCATGCCGTAGAGCATCTGGATCTCGTAGCCGGTGTCGGGGATGCCGTTGGCCTGGGCGTACCTCACCGCGTAGGCGAGGGACCGCAGGTTGTGCGACGCGAACGCCGCCCGCACCGTCGCGTGGTGGTCGTGCAGCAGGCGCACGCAGCGCTCGAAGTTGGCGTCGGTCTCCGCCTTGCGGGAGTACACCGGCGACGGCCAGCCCTCGGCCCGGGCCGTGATCGTCTCGGAGTCCCAGTAGGCGCCCTTCACCAGCCGGATGCCGACCGGGTGGGCCCGGCGGGCGCCGCCCGGCGCCGGCGAGGACGCCCAGGCGATGAGGTCGGCCAGGTCGTCGCGGGAGTCCTTGAGGTAGGCCTGGAGGACGACGCCGGCCTGCAGTTCGGCCAGCTCGGGCTCGTCCAGCAGGCCGCGGAACAGCTCGAGCGTCAGGTCCTTGACGTCGTAGTGCTCCATGTCGAACCACACGAACGCCCCGTGCTCGGCGGCCAGCCGCAGGAGGGGGAGCAGCCGGGCCCGGGCCTGGGCGAGGCCCTCGGCCCGGGTGAGGGGCGAGTAGAGCGACGCCAGGGCGGTGGGCTTGATGCTCAGGTTGGCCCGGGGCAGCGGGCCCAGGTCGTCGCGCTCGAGGTGGTCGTCCGGCGCCCACGACGCCGTTCCCCTCACCAGCGCCCGCAACAGCTCCTCCACCCGCGCCGCGTACCGGTCGGCGTCGGCCTCGGTGACGGTCTTCTCGCCGAGCAGGTCGACGGTGAACGCGCTCCCCTGCCGCCACAGGCGGTGGAGGACCGACACCGCCTCCGCCGGGGTCGGCCCGGCGATGAACTGCTGGGCCATGCGCTCGATGTTCCGGCGGGCGACGCCGGCGGAGATCCTGTCGCCCATGGGCATGCGCTCGGCCAGGTCGATCCCGAGCTCCATCACCCTGGGGGCGTCAGCGCCCTCGAAGTACTCGTCGATGTGGCGGAGCACGTCGGCGTCGTCGCCGGTGGCGGGGAACACGTCCACGAAGCGGAACAGCTGGGTCTTGAAGCTCGGGTGCGCCATGGCCCACCCGAGCATGCGCTCGCTCCACCACGACAGGTTGTAGACCCGCGCCTTCTCCCCCGCGCCCAGGTCGGCGATGCGACGGGCGAGGGCGGCGACCTCGGCGTCGGGGGGAGAGCCCACGGCATCGAGCGTACGGCCCGCCTGCGCCTACCGGGGCAGGACCGTCAGCCGGCCGACGGCCTCCACTCGGGGTCCAGCTGGCGGAGGAACTGGCGGCAGCGGTCCTCCTCGTCGGCCTCCCCGATGGCGCCGGCGGCCTGGCGCAGCCCGTCCAGCGACCGCAGGAACCCGTGGTTCGACTCGTGGCCCCAGCGCACGTAGCCCGAGCCGCGCCACCCGGCCTGGCGCAGGGCGTCCAGGCCCCGGTGGTAGCCGACGCGGAAGCAGGCGTAGGCCTCCACGTCGTCCCGGGCCAGCTCGCCCAGATGCGCCCAGGCGGCGAGGTACCGGGGGAAGGTGGCGGCGACGGCGCTCACCGCGTCCCGCCGCCGGTCGGGCGGCTCGGCCAGGGCCGCCTCCAGCCGCCGGGCCGCCTCGGCGGGCGCGGGCGGCAGGACGGTCTCGGGCAGGCCGGAGCCGAGGTTGACGGGCGACTGGGACATGGGGGAATCGTAGGCTCGCCCGTCCATGGGCGACGCCTGCACGTTCTGCCGCGTACGCGACGGCGACGTCCCCGCCGCCGTCGTGCTCGACGAGCCGGCCATCCTCGCCTTCCTCGACCACCGCCCCCTGTTCCCGGGGCACGTCCTGGTCCTGCCCCGGGAGCACCGCCCGACCCTCGTCGACGTGCCCGCCGGGGAGCTCGGGGCCCTCTTCGCCGCCGTCCAGCGGCTGGCCAGCGCCGTCCCGACCGCGATGGGCGCCCAGGGGACGTTCGTGGCCTTGAACAACGTCGTGAGCCAGAGCGTGCCCCACCTGCACGTCCACGTCGTGCCCCGGACGAAGGGCGACGGGCTCCGGGGCTTCTTCTGGCCGCGGCACCGCTACGCGAGCGACGGCGAGATGGCGGAGACCGCACGGCGGATCCGTACGGCGCTGGCGGCGGGATGACACGATAGGGGCGTGAACCTCTCCGGTCCCCGACGCACCCTCCTCTTCGTCGCCGTGATCGCCGTCGTGGCCCTCGGCGTCGCCGCCGTCGCCTTCGGCCTGGGCAACATCGGCGACGAGGACGACGGCGACCAGGCGGCCGTCACCACGACCACGACGTTCCCCTTCACCACCACCACGGCGCCGCCCGTCACCGGCGACACGACCACCACCACGGCGGCGGCCGCCACCACCACCACGAGGCCGGCGACCACCACCACCACGCGGGCGGCCACGACCACCAGCTCGACGTCGACCACGCTGTCGGCGTCGCCGTCGGCCTGCGGGACGGGCCAGGCGTCGGTGGCGTTCACGGCCAAGGACCTCGTCACCACCGCCATCAACTCGTCGTTCACGCCCGAGGCCACCGTCGACAACAAGGTGACCCAGGCCATCGAGGTCGAGGAGATCATCCTCGACGTCGTCTACCCGGGCAACGACGTCCGCACGGTGAGGTTCACCACCACCGGCACGGTGATCGCGCCGGGCACGAGTGCCAGCTTCACGGCCGACCGGCTCACGACCCCGCGGAAGTACGAGTCGGTGCGCTTCACCCGGTTCACCTACTTCACCCAGGGCCAGCAGGCCAACTGCCGGGTCACCACGCCGTAGTCTTCGACCTCATTCGTTCGCTTCGCTCGCTCCATTCGGTCGAGTTGGATCGTGCTCCGGCGGGCGAGCGGAGCTCGCCCGCCTCCGCACTGTCCTTTCTCGGTGGCCCGCAGCCGCAGAGGCCGCCTCCGGCGGCGAGTGCGGCCACCGGCCTTGCCACGCCATGGCGCCGTGGCGGTCGCGGCACGGCGCCGTCAGCCGACCCGGAGCAGGTGGTGGTCCCGCCGCCCGCGGCGGAGGACGACGTAGCGGTCGTGCAGGAGGTCGGCGCTGGTGAGCCGGTGGTCGAGCCCGCTGGCGCGCCGGTTGTTGACGTAGGCGCCGCCCTGCTCCACCGCCTTGCGGGCGGCCGACCGTGACGGGGTGAGCCCGCACTCCGCCAGCGCCTCGACGAGGGAGAGGCCCTCGCCCTCCAGCGCCGAGCGGGGCAAAACGGTCGACGGCGCCTCGGCGAACACGGCGAGCAGGCTGGCCTCGTCCAGCTCGGCGATCTCCTCGCCGAACAGGGCCCGCCCGGCCCGCTCGGCCGCGGCCGCCTCCGCCCCGCCGTGGACGAGGGTCACCACCTCGCGCGCCAGCGCCCGCTGGCCCTCCCGGCGCTCGGGGTGCCCGGCCGTCACCGCGTCCAGCTCCTCGACCCGCTCGCGGGGCAGCAGCGTGAGGGCTCGGAGGTAGGGGCCGACCCGGTCGTCGGGCGTGTTCAGCAGGTACTGGAACAGCTGGTACGGGCTGGTGCGGCCGGCGTCCAGCCAGACCGTGCCCGTCTCCGTCTTGCCCAGCTTGCGCCCCTGCTCGTCCACCAGCAGGGGCGTGGTCAGGCCGTAGGCCTGGCCGCCCCGCACCCGCCGGATGAGCTCGACGCCCGACACGATGTTCCCCCACTGGTCGCTCCCTCCGAGCTGGAGGCGGCAGCCGTGCCGGTCGAACAGGCGGAGGAAGTCGTAGGCCTGGAGGAGCATGTAGCTGAACTCGGTGTAGGAGATGCCCTGCTCGCGGCCCTCCAGGCGGGCCTTCACCGACTCCCGGGCGATCATGGCGTTGACGGTGAAGTGCTTGCCCACGTCGCGGAGGAACTCGAGCAGGCCGACGTCCCACAGCCACTCGCCGTTGTCGACCAGGAGGGCGCCGGCGTCGAAGTCGAGAAAGCGCTCCAGCTGGGCCCGGATGGCGGCGACGTTGGCCTCCAGCGCCTCGGCCTCCAGGAGGCTGCGCTCCTCGGTCTTGCCGCTGGGGTCGCCCACCATCCCGGTCCCCCCGCCGGCCAGGGCGATGGGGCGGTGCCCGGCCCGCTGGAGGCGCACCAGGTTGAGGACGCCGACCAGGTTCCCGAGCTGGAGGCTCGGCGCCGACGGGTCGAAGCCGGCGTAGGCGGTGAGCGGCTCGCCGTCCAGCCGCGCCGGCAGGGCCGGATCGGTCATCTGGTGGATCAGGCCACGGAACGCGAGGTCCTCGGACAGCGTCGGCATCGCCGCGCAGCCTGCCACGCCCCCGGCCCGCCCGACCGGCGCGTTTCCGCAGCCGTACCATGCGGCCGTGGCCCTCCTGGAGCGCTGCGTGGCGGTGGCGGGACCGCTGGACCTCCGCCGCACGCTGGCCCCGCTCCGCCACGGCGGGTTCGACCCCACGATGCGCATCGGGCCCGACGGCGTGTGGCGGGTCACCCGCATGGCCACGGGACCGGCGAGCGTCCACCTCACGCCCGGGCGCCACGGCGTGCGGGCCCGGGCCTGGGGCCCGGGCGGGGCGGAGGCGCTCGACGCCGTACCCGACCTGGTCGGCGCCGACGACGACCGGTCCGGCTTCGAGCCGCACCACCACCCCGTCGTGGCCGCCCTCGACCGCCGTCTCCCCGGCATCCGCATCCCGCGCTCGGGCTCGGTGCTGGAGGCGCTGGTGCCGATCGTGCTGGAGCAGAAGGTCACCGGCATCGAGGCCGAGCGCTCCTTGCGGGCGCTCGTCCGCAGCCTGGGCGAGCGGGCACCCGGGCCGGCGGGCGACGGCGGCCTCCTGGTGCCGCCGGCGCCGCAGCGGCTGGCGGCGACGCCGTCGTACGCCTTCCACCCCTTCGGGGTCGAGCGCAGGCGGGCCGACACCATCCGCCGGGCGGCCGCCGTCGCCCCCGCCCTCGAGCACCTCATCGCGCTCCCTCCGGCCGCCGCCCGCCGGCGCCTGTGCGCGCTCCCCGGGGTGGGGCCGTGGACGGCCGCCGAGGTGGCGCTGGTCGCCCTCGGGGACCGCGACGCCGTCCCGGTGGGCGACTACCACCTCCCCCACCAGGTCGCCTGGGCACTGGCGGGCGAGGCCCGGGGCGACGACGCCCGGATGCTCGAGCTGCTCGAGCCGTTCGCCGGCCACCGCGGCCGCGTCGTCCGCCTGGTCGTGGCCGCCGGCGTCACCGCGCCGCGTTTCGGCCCCCGTGCCGAGGTCCGATCGATCGCCGGGATCTGAGCCGATCCGACCCGCCGCCGGCGCGCCGCAGCGGCCCTCGCCGGTGCCTACAGGTCGAGCACGACCACGTGGTGCGGCAGGCCGATGGCCTCGAAGCCCTCACCCACCACCTCCCACCCGTGGCGGGCGTAGAACCCGAGGGCGACGTCACGGCCGTTGGCCCAGAGCACCTCGTAGCCGTCCCGGCGGGCCCGGTCGACCACCGCCTCCAGCAGCCGGGCGCCGACGCCGCGGCCCTGCCACAGCGGGTCGACGGCCATGCCCCGCAGCCGGGTCGCACGGGCGCCGGGCCGGTGCGGCGTGGCCTCCGGGAAGGTCGTGGCGATGGCGACGACCGCAGCGTCGGCGTCCTCGAGGGCCAGGTGGACGGTCCCGGGGCAGTCGTCGTCCGGGTACTCGACCGACGCGCCCGGGAGGTGCCCGCGCAGCACCCGCCGGCGCAGGTCGTGGGTCGCCCCTGCCTCCACCTGTCGCACGCGCACGGCCTACGTTGGCAGACGTGGCGGAGGTCGTCGTCGTCGGGGCGGGCGTCGCCGGCCTGGGCAGCGCCCTCGCCCTGGCCCGCGCCGGCCACCGGGTGACGGTCGTCGAGCGCGACGCCGTCCCTCCGGCCGACTCGCCCGACGCCGCCTTCGAGCACTGGCGCCGGCGGGGCGCGCCGCAGACCCGCCACTCGCACGCCTTCCTGGCCCGCCTGCGCAACGTTCTCCGCGACCGCTTCCCCGACGTCCTGGCCGACCTGCTGGACGCCGGCGTCACCGAGATCGACTTCACCCGCCACCCGCCGCCCGCCCTGCACCCCCTGGAGCGGGAGCCGGGCGACGAGGACCTGGTCGGCCTGGCCTGCCGGCGCACGACCTTCGAGTGGGTCCTGCGCCGGTCGGCCCTCGCCGCCGACGGGGTCACCTTCGTGCCCGGCGAGGTCACCGGGCTGGTGGCGGGCGACGTCGCCGGCGGCATTCCCCACGTCGCCGGCGTGGCCCTGGCCGGCGGGGCCGTGCTGCCGGCCGACCTCGTGGTGGACGCCGGCGGGCGCCGGTCGGCGCTCCCCCGATGGCTGACCGACATCGGCGCCGACCCCGTCCCCGAGTCCGAGGAGGACACGGGGATCGTCTACTCGTCCCGGTTCTATCGCGTGGAGGGTGGCTACGACGCCGCCGCCCACGGCCTCGTCGTGGGGGACCTCGGCTACCTCAAGTACGCCGTCTTCCCGGGCGACAACGGCACGTTGTCGATCACCTACGGCGTCCATGCCGACGACGCCGACGTGCGCCGGCTGCTCCGGCCCGGGCCGTTCACCGCCCTCGCCGCCGAGCTCCCCGCCACCCGTCCGTGGGTGGAGCCGGGCCGGTGCGAGCCCCTCACCGGCGTCGAGGTCATGGGTGGCCTGGTGAACCGCAGGCGGCGCTTCACGGTGGACGGGCGCCCGCTCGCCACCGGCGTCCACGCCGTCGGCGACGCGTCCATCTGCACCAACCCCCTCTACGGACGGGGCTGCGCCCTGGCGCTGGTGCACGCCGTCGCCCTGGCCGACACGCTGGCCGGCAGCGGCGATCCGGTGGAGGCGGCCGTCGCCTTCGCCGAGGCCACCCGGTCGACCATCGGGCCGTGGTACGGCGCGTCGGTGGCCCAGGACCGCCATGACCGGCGGGCCCGCAGCGACGACGGGGACGACGACGAGAGCGGCGGTGTCGGCGTCGGGTCGCTGATGCGCCACGGGCTGCTGCCCGCCGCCGGCACCGACCCGCTGGTGTGGCGGGCCTTCATCCGGACCTTCAACCTCCTCGACCCGCCCGACGCCCTCATGCGCGACCCCGAGGTGGTGATGCGGGTGATGGCCGCGTGGCAGTCGCGGGGCGACCGGCCGCCGCCGCCCCGCCTCGGTCCCGACCGGGCCGAGCTGCTCCAGCGCCTTGCCGGGGCGGCGTAGGCGCGGCCTACCCTTCCGCCCATGCACCCCGGAGCGCACGCCGCCACCGACCCCGCCAAGCCGGCGGTGATCATGGCCCGGTCGGGTGCCGTGGTCACCTACGGCGAGCTCGACGCCGGGGCCAACCGGCTGGGCAACCTCCTGCACGCCCGCGGGCTCGGGCCCGGCGGCTCCATGGCGCTGTGGATGGAGAACAACGCCACCTATCTGGAGGTGGCGTGGGCGCCCCAGCGGTCGGGCCTGTACTACACGCCCATGAGCTCCCGGCTGACGGCCGGCGAGGTCGCCTACATCCTCGACGACTGCGGCGCCCGGGCCCTGGTCACCTCGTACGAGTGCCGCCGGGTCGCCGCCGAGGTCGTCGACCGCCTCCCCGGGCTGCACACCCGCCTCATGGTGGGCGGCGTCGTCGACGGCTTCGAGCCCTACGAGGAGGTGGTGGGCGCCCAGTCGGCCGACCCGCCGGCCGAGCCCCTAGAGGGGCGCAGCATGCTCTACTCGTCGGGGACGACCGGTCGCCCCAAGGGCGTGAAGAAGGAGCTGGGGCGGGTTCCCCTCGGCACCAAGGGCTTCGACTCGGTGCTCGGCCTCGGCACCATGCTCTACGGCTACGACCCCGACATGGTGTTCCTGTCGCCGGCGCCGCTGTACCACGCCGCCCCGCTGTGGTTCACCATGGCCGTCCATCGAATCGGCGGTACGGCGGTGGTCATGGAGCACTTCGACCCCGTCGAGTTCCTCGCCCTGGTCGAGCGCCACCGGGTGACCCACACCCTCGTCGTGCCCACCATGCTCGTCCGGCTGGTGAAGCTGGCCGACGAGGACCGGGCCCGCTTCGACGTGTCCAGCCTGCGCTGCTGCGTCCACGGCGCCGCCCCCTGCCCGGTGGCGGTGAAGGAGGCGGTGATCGACTGGTGGGGGCCGATCGTCCACGAGTACTACGCCGGAACCGAGGCCAACGGGTTCGTCGCCTGCAACTCCGAGGAGTGGCTGGCCCACCGGGGGACGGTCGGGCGCTCGTTGGGCGGCCCCACCCTGCACATCCTCGGCCCCGACGGCGAGGAGCTTCCGCCCGGCCAGGTGGGCCGCGTGTACTTCGCCGGTGGTCCCGACTTCGAGTACCACAACGACCCCGCCAAGACGGCCGCCGCCCACGACGCCCGGGGCCGCACGACCCTGGGCGACATCGGCTACGTCGACGAGGACGGCTACCTGTACCTCACCGACCGGGCCGCCTACACCATCATCAGCGGCGGCGTGAACGTGTACCCCCAGGAGGCCGAGGACGTCCTGGTCACCCATCCCCGGGTGCTGGACGCCGCCGTGTTCGGCATCCCCGACGACGACCTGGGCGAGCAGGTGAAGGCGGTGGTCCAGCCGGCCGACCCGGGCGACGCCGGCCCCGAGCTGGAGGCCGAGCTCATCGCCTGGTGCCGCCGGCACCTGGCGGCCTACAAGTGCCCCCGGTCGGTCGACTTCGAAGCCGAGCTGCCCCGCCACCCGACGGGCAAGCTCTACAAGCGCCTGCTGCGCGACCGGTACTGGGCGGCCGCCGGCAGGGAGGCGCCGAGCGCCGCCGTCGGCTGAACCGGCTGCGGCGGGCGGGACATCTCGCTGGCTGCGGAGGACCGCAGCAGAGCACACCGGGACGACCGATAGGCGTGATTTGGCGCGCCAATGGAGCGCCGGAATAGCAGAGTCGACGACTTCGGGGGAGAAACTCGATCACAAAATGCGAGGTCCGCGCTTGAAAAGCCGGTTCGCACCTTTCATTCTCCTTTACAAGGCTACGTTGGGAGGTTCGATGGATCGACTGGTACGCAAGGTCGCTGCAGCTCTCATCGCCGGGGTCTTGACCGCTGGGTTTGCCACACCGGCCATGGCCGAAAAGCCCGGTACCAACGATCGCCCATGTCACGGCAACTCGAAGCATGCGGGCCCGCAGGGCGGTGGCGCCTGCCCGCATCCCTGAGCACGACGTAGTCGGCGGCACCGACCGACACCTGGCGTGTGAAGTCCGGCGAAATGCCCCGGGTGCCGCGAGAGAGGCCACGGGAAATCCATTGGTCCGGCGCTGACCCGTCGCCGACCAGGCTTTCCGGAACAGACCACCGTAGGTGGCCCGCTCATTTGGTCAGACGGCCCGCCTTGCGGCGTGCCGGGCGAGATGCCGCAGGGAGGCCGCCCGGCGCCAGATGGGATGGATGGGCTAGATCGCCTCCTCGCCCATCTCCCCGGTACGGACCCGCATGAGGCGCTCGACGTCGACGATCCACACCTTGCCGTCGCCGATCTTGCCGGTGTGGGCCGTCTTGCGGATGACGTCCATCACCCGCTCGGCGTCGTCGATGGAGCACACGACCTCGACCTTGAGCTTGGGGATGAGGTCCACGGTGTACTCGGCGCCGCGGTAGGTCTCGGTGTGGCCGCCCTGGCGGCCGAAACCCTTCACCTCGGTGACGGTGAGGCCCTGCACGCCGGTGCTCTTCAGGCCGTCCTTCACCGACTCGAGCATGTGGGGCTTGATGATGGCGGTGACGAGCTTGATCACGGGGTCGCTCCCGCCGTCGGCACGGACGCCGCCGCCCGGTCGCCGACCAGGGGCGTCGGCCTGAGCACTGGGGTGATGTCGGGACCGTAACCGGGGACGCCGTGCTCGGGCACGTCGAGCCCGGCCAGCTCCTCTTCCTCCGAGACCCGCAGCCCGACGGTGGCCTTGATGACGGCGAAGAGGATGCCGGCGGTGACCGCCACGAAGGCGCCCACGGCGACGACGCCGATGACCTGGCTGACCAGCTGGTCGGTGCCACCGCCGTAGAGCAGGCCCTGCTTCCAGAAGTCGGAGTCCTCGGTGGCGAACAGGCCCACGGCGATGGTGCCGAAGGCGCCGCACACGCCGTGCACCGAGATGGCGCCGACCGGGTCGTCGACGCGGACCCGGTCGAAGAAGAACACGGCGGCGACGACGAGGACGCCGGCCACCGCACCGATGACGATGGCACCCACGTTGCTGACCGCGGCGCACCCGGCGGTGACGCCCACCAGCCCGGCCAGCATGCCGTTGGCCGTCATGGCCACGTCGGGCTTCCCGGTCTTGGCCCAGATGGTGAGCATGGCCATGATGGCGCCCGACACGGCGGCCAGGGTGGTGGTGACGGCGATGCCGCCGATGGCGCCGTCGGCCGCCAGCTCCGAGCCGGGGTTGAAGCCGTACCAGCCGACGAGCAGCACGAACGTGCCGAGGACGGCGAAGGGGATGCTGTGGCCGGGGATGGCCCGGGGCTTGCCGTCGGGACCGTACTTGCCGATGCGGGGCCCGAGGAAGATGGCCCCCATGAGGGCGGCGACGCCGCCGGTCTGGTGGACCATGGTGGACCCGGCGAAGTCGTGGAACGGCGTGGACAGCTGGGCCAGCCACCCGCCGCCCCAGTTCCAGTGCACGACCACCGGGTAGATCAGGGCGGAAAGGACGATCGAGTAGATGAAGTAGCTCTTGAACCTGGTCCGCTCCGCCATGGCGCCGGACACGATGGTGGCGGCCGTCGCCGCGAAGGCCACCTGGAAGAGGAACGTCACCGGCACCGTCAGCGTGCCGTACTGGAACGCCCCGTCGCCGAGGAACCAGCCCCCGGCGCCGAAGAAGTCGTTGCCGTCGGCGCCGAAGGCGATGGCGTAGCCGACGGCGAAGAAGGCGACGGCGCCGGCGCTGAAGTCCATCAGGTTCTTCATCATGATGTTGGCCACGCTCTTGGCCCTGGTGAGGCCCGCCTCCACCAGGGCGAAGCCGGCCTGCATCAGGATCACCAGCACGGCGGCCACCAGGACGAAGACGTTGTCCAGGTTCGTCTGCACGTCCTCGGCCGAGATGGTCGCCTCCTGGGCCCAGGCCGCCTCGCTGCTGAGCAGGAGGAGGCCGGTCGTGAGCGCCCCGCCGAGGGCCCACCTTCTCGTTCGCTTCACCGCTGCCGTCCTTTCGTCGTGCTCCGCTTCGCCGCCGGCGAGATGCCACGGGGCCACGGGGAGACGGTCGGGAGCACGGGCGCAGGGAGGCCGAGGCCCACGGGTGGCATCGGGCCCCTCGCGCCGTGTGACACCGCCGACCAGCCCTCGGGGCTCACTGCCGGCGACCGTACGACGGCTGTGTGTCGACGCCGTCTCTGTCCCGTGAACACGCTGTTTCGAGTTCCCCGGCCCGGGGAGACGACGTGGACTAGTTCAGCAGTGCGCGGAGGGAGACGGCGCGGGCGCGGGCCTGGCCGGTGCCGTCGCCCGAGATCTGGTCGGCCAGCTCGTCGAGCGTCTCGGCCGCCTCGACGAAGCGCCCGATGGACGCGAGGGCGCGGGCGACGTCGGCCCGGTCGGCGGCCGTCTCGGGGGGGACGGCCGCCCGGAGGCGGTACACCCAACCCGACGACGGCGCGTCGCCGGCGGACAGGTAGAGGTGCCGCAGGTTGGTGAGCATCCGCACGAGGATGGCCCGCGGGCCGGCGGTGGCGAGCATCTGGGGCCCGAAGGCCGGCCCCGGGCCGTGGACGTTGCGGAACAGCCGCTGGCAGTCGTCGGGGTCGAGGGTGCGCCCGCCGCCGAACGGGTCGAGGATCTCGCCGCCGTCCTCGTGGCGCACCAGGAAGTGACCGGGCATGCCCACCCCGACCAGGGTGAGGCCGAGCCGCCGGCCGACTTCGATGGTGAGCACCGACAGCGAGATCGGGATGCCCACCTTGCGGTCCATGACGTCGTTGAGGAACGAGTTGCGCGGGTCGCCGTAGCGGCGGGCCTCGCCGCGGAAGCCGAGTTCGTCGAAGAGATGGCGGCGCAGCGCCTCGACCGTCGGCTCGGCGCAGCCGGTGGCGAGGCCGTCGAGGCGGCCCACCTGGGCTCCCACGTCGAGGTCCGGGTAGGCGTGGGCGGCGATGAGCAGCGCCGCCTCGTCGAGGGGGATGTCCGCCTCGGGGCGGCGCACGACCTCGGCGAAGCGCTCGGTGGCGTCGATCATCGGCGGAACAGCAGGTTGAGGACCACCGTGGCGACGACCGAGACCAGGATGCTCGTGGCCAGCGGAACGTAGACACGCACGTTGCCCTTGCCGAACGACACGTCACCGGGGAGGCGACGGAGGCCGAGGGCGGAGGCGGCGACCAGCAGCCCGCCGGCGACGCCGGCGACGAGCGCCACGATCAGGAGCGCGCGTCCGATCCGAGAAGCGTCCATCGTCGGGATCGTACCCACCGCGACCCGGTGGTCATTCGTGCGACGCCGTCCACGCCACCAGCGCGTCCGCTCCCGCGGTGTTGACGACGCGTGTCGCGTCGACGCCGCACTCGGCGGCCCGGGCGCAGCCGTAGGGCTGCCAGTGGAGCTGGCCGGGCGCGTGGGCGTCGGTGTCCACCGCGAAACGGCACCCGGCCTCCACCGCCTGGCGCAGCAGGCGCCGGGGCGGGTCGAGCCGCTCCGGTCGGCTGTTGATCTCCACGGCCTTGTCGTGCTCCACGGCGGCGGCGAACACGGCGGCGGCGTCGAACGTCGACTCGGGGCGGCCGCGTCCGACGACGATCCGGCCCGTGCAGTGGCCGAGGACGTCGAGGTGGGGGTTCGCCAGCGCCCGCACCATCCGCGCCGTCATCAGGGGCGCCTCCATCCGCAGCTTGGAGTGGACGCTCCCCACCACCACGTCGAGGCGGGCCAGCAGCTCCGGCTCCTGGTCGAGGGAGCCGTCCTCGTTGATGTCGACCTCGATGCCGGTGAGGATCCGGAACGGCGCCAGGTCCTCGTTGAGCTCGGCGACGACGTCGAGCTGGCGGCGGAGCCGCTCGGGCGAGAGCCCGTTGGCGACGGTGAGGCGGGGCGAGTGGTCGGTCAGGGCGACGTACTCGTGCCCGAGGTCGCGGGCGGCCCGGGCCATCTCGTCGATCGGGCTGCCACCGTCCGACCAGTCGGAGTGGGTGTGGCAGTCGCCCCGAAGGGCCGCCCGCAGCTCGGCTCCGGGGCCGGTGGTCGTGTCGGGCAGCTCCCCCTCCAACCGGGCGAGGTAGGACGGCACCTCGCCGGCCAGCGCCTGGAGGACGACCCGCTCGGTCTTCTCCCCCACGCCGGCCAGGTTGCGCAGGCGGCCGGTGGCGGCGAGGCCGGCCAGCTCGTCGCGCCCCAGGGCCTTCACCGAGGCGGCGGCCGTGCGGAAGGCGCGCACGCGGTAGGTCGGCTCGCGCATGCGCTCGAGCAGCTCGGCGATCCGCTCGAGGGCCTCCACCGGACCGAGCGGCCGTGGGCCCGGCGCCGTCGGGGGCGTGTCCTCCCGGCTCAGTCCCTGCCCCTGCCCTTCTTCTTGCCGCGGTCGTCGTCGTCGTCCCCGCCGCCGCCGTCGTCGTCGTCCGTCGCCGGGGGCGGTGCAGTGGTCGTGGTCGTGGTCGTGGTGGTCGTCGCCGCCGTGGTGGTGGTCGCCTGCGACGGGTCGACGCCGTCGATGCGGCCGAGCAACGCGCTCATGGCGCGGAAGGCGGCGTCGGACAGGCGGCCCTCGGCCCTCCACTGGGCCGCGTCGCGCAGCAGGGCGTTGGCCTCCCCCGCTCCGCCACCGGCCTCCACCTGGTCGGCGACCTTCTCCAGCCGGTCGCCCGCCTCCGGCCCCATCGGCCCGTCGCCGGTGCGGACACGACCGGCCAGGTCCCGCAAGGCGGTGACCACGGCGTCGCCCGCCGAGGCGTCGTCCGAGCCCCGCCCGGCGGCGAGGGCGACGACGAGGAACACGCCGAGCAACAACACGGCGAGGACGGCGAGGCGTCTGGGCGCGAACGGCCGGCGGCCGGCGCCCACCTGCCGCGCCGGGGCAGGCGGCGGGGCGGCGAAGCCGGGGTCTCCGACCAGGGTGGCGTCGCCCGGCCCGCCGGCGCCGGACGGATCGGGGCTCGCGGTGGGCACCAGGGCAACGGTGTCGTCGCCCGCCGGGTCGTCGCCGGCCGGGTCGTCGCCCGCGAGCAGGCGCGCCATCTCCCGCGCCGACGCCGGGCGGGACGACGGGTCCCGTGCCATCGACCGCTCGGCGGCGGCGGCGAGGTCGGGTTCGACGTCGGGTCGCAGGTCGACCAGCCGGGGCGGGACGTCGTGGAGGACGGCCTGCGCCATCGCCACCGGCGTGTCGGCGACGAACGGCTTGGTGCCCGCCAGCGCCTCGTAGAGGACGACACCCAGGGCGTACAGGTCCGACCGCTCGGTGGCCGGTCGGCCCTCCAGGCGCTCGGGGGCGAGGTAGGCGGGCGTCCCGACCAAAAGCCCCGTGCCGGTGAGGTCGCCGGCCAGCTCCAGGCTCTTGGCGATGCCGAAGTCGGCCACCTTGGCGGACCCGTCGGCGGCGAGAAGGATGTTGCCGGGTTTCACGTCGCGGTGCACCAGCCCGGCCGCGTGGGCGGCACCGAGCGCGCCGAGGACGTCGCCCGCCACCCGCCGGAGCCACGCCTGGTCCACCGGGCCGGCGGCCATGCGGTCGGCCAGCGTCTCCCCGGGCAGGCGCTCCATGACCAGGTACGGCGTCCCCTCGTCCTCGCCGGTGTCGAAGACCGCCACCACGTTGGGATGGGAGAGGCGGGCGGCCGAGCGGGCCTCGGCCTCGAACCGCTCGCGGACGCCTGTGTCCGCCGCCATCTCGGGCCGCAGCACCTTGACGGCCACGGCCCGGTCGAGCCGCTCGTCGTGGCCTTCGTAGACCTCCGCCATGCCGCCTCGGCCCAACCGCGGCCCCAGGCGGTAGCGCCCGCCCAGAAGGCGGGCCCTCACCGGTACCTCCGCCGATCCCATTGCGGCTACCCGTACCCCGGGGCGCTCGCCGCGATGCGCCTCGGATGCGCCGGGGACGCTCACCCGCTGCGCTCCGGACCGGCCCGCTCGATATCGATGCGGAGGAGCACCCGGCGTTCCCGGTCCATGGCGGCACGGAAGTCGTCCCAGTCGGGGTGCTCGCCGGCCGCCCGGCGGTAGAGGTCGATCAACCCCTGCATGGCCTCGGGGAGCGGGACGATCTCGGCCCTCCCGTCGACCTGGACCCACGGACCGACGAACCCGTCGGAGAGGGCGCACAGCGACACGCGCGGGTCGCGGCGGGCGTTCCTCGTCTTCATCGCCGTCTCCCTGGTGCTGATCGCCACCTTGCCGTCGGCGTCGACGGCGGCCATCACGGGAGAGGCCTGGGGCCGCCCGTCGGTGCGCAGGGTGATCAGCACGGCGCGGTGGTGGTCAGCGAGGAACGCCCGTGCCTGCTCGATGTCCATCGGGCCAGCCTGCCACCCGCCGGCGCCCGCCGACCAGCGCCGGCGCCGCGGCCCACCCGGGGTCGCCCCCCGGTGCGGTCGGCTGCGCCAGACTCGGCGGCCATGGACCCCGCCGTCGAGTTCCTGCTCTACCTGGCCGCCGCCGGCTGCTTCCTCCTCGCCGCCCTGGGCGGCGCCAGGAAGGGCGCCAACCCGGCCGCCCTGTTGCCCGTCGGCCTCCTGCTGTGGCTCGCTCCCACCTTGTGGGAGGCGGGCGAACGGGCCCTGTAGCGAGCGGCTAACCGCCGGCCGGCGGCGGTCCGCCGCCGGGGCGGGGCCGGCCCCGCAGGCCCAGGTCGGCGGCCAGGCGCCGGCCGGCCTCGCCGGCACGGCGACCGAGCGAGTGCGAGGTCTCGTCCGCGTGCGCCTGCAGCGTCACGCGCAGCTCGTCGAGCGTCCGCTGGAGGGCGGCGGCCCGCGCCTCGATGGCCGCCAGCCGCTCGGTCGTCTCGCCGGGGCCCGCCCGGAGCGCCACCTCGATGGCGGCCAGGCGGTGGTCGAAGCCGTCGAGGGCCTCGGAGAACGACGCCAACATGCCGTGGAGCACGGCGATCACCCCGTCGCCCCCCTGGCCCTCGTTGCTCGGCACGCCGCTCTCGTCCACCCCGACGAGGGTAGAGGCCCTCAATGCTGGTGGTGGGGACCGCCCGGCGGCGTCCACGGGTGGTCGCTGCGGAGCTCGGCGACCAGGCTGTCGACCACGTCGACCAGCGTCCCCCCGTTCGACACGACCTCCCGCTGGCGCACGTAGCTCGGGCGCTCGACCATCACCAGCAGGTCGCCCAGCTCGGCCTCGCAGCCGAGGCGGGCCGCCACCGGCCCCAGTCGAACGACGAGGTCGGCGACGGCGTCGCGCAGGGGGACGAGGTGGCCCTCGTCGTCGACGATGATCTGCGCGTCCACGCCATGGCGGGCGGCCCGCCACTTGTTCTCGCGGACGATCCACGCCGCCGACACGGGAAGGGAGCCCTCGCGGTCGTAGACCCCGTTCATCCACTCGACCAGGCACTGGCTGGTGGCGGCCACCGCCGCCACCTCGGACATGGTCGGCGTCCCGTCGCAGATCCGCAGCTCCACCGTCCCGAAGTCGGGGTGCGGGCGGATGTCCCACCACACCTCGCGGATCGAGCTGATGGCGCGGGCCGAGATCAGTGTCGTCATGAAGCGCTCGAACTCCGCCCATCCGTCCATCTGGTACGGGATCCCCGCCGTCGGCAGCGCCTCGAACACCTTGGAGCGGGTGGACGCCAGCCCGGTGTCGCCGCCCATCCAGAAAGGGCTCGAGGCCGACACGGCCAGGAAGTGCGGGATGTACGACGCCAGGGCGTTGGCGATGGCGACGGCCCGCTCCCCCGACCGCACGCCGACGTGGACGTGGATGCCGAAGATCTGCAGTCGCCGGGCCGGCCACTGCATCTCCTCGATGAGCCGGTGGTAGCGGGGGTCGGGGCTGATCTTCTGCTCGTCCCACGTGGAGAACGGGTGGGTGCCCGAGCACAGCAGCTCCAGGCCGCGGCGGTCCGTCTCCGCCCGCAGCTCGGCCAGGGTCACCTCCAGGTCGGCGCGCGCCTCCGCCACCGTCGAGCAGATGCCGGTGATGATCTCGACCGTCGACTCCAGCAGCTCGTGCTTCGCCTTGGGGTGGGCGCCGCCGGGGCGGCCCCGGCCCAGCACGTCGAGGATCTCCGACGCCGCCCCGTGGAGCTGGCGGGTCCGCCCGTCGACCACCTCCAGCTCCATCTCGACGCCCAGGGTGGCGCCTTGCGACGGCTGGAACGGGATGTGCACCGCCGGAGTCTGCTACAGCCCGCCGGGGGCTCCGGACCGCCCACCGGGCCGTTCTGTCAGTGGCGCGGCAGCCAGGGGTTGAGCGGGAGGCCGGCGACGGCGCCGGCGAAGCGGGCGTCCCCGAAGGCGAAGACCCCGCCGTCGGCGGACACGAGTCGATAGCCGCGGCCGCTCGCCGTGAGGTCGACGGCCGTGACCGGCGCGTTCATCGCCTGGCCCGCCATGGAGCCGGCGAAGTGGGCGTCGCCGAAGGCGAAGACCCCGCCGTCGGCCGACACCAGCAGGTAGCCGTCCCCGGTACGGGTGGGCTCGAGGCCGACGACGCGACCGGAGCCCGACCGGCCGGTCAGCCCGCCCAGGTACGGCGCGTCGCCGAAGGCGTACACGGCGCCGTCCGACGCCACCAGCCAGTACCCCTGTCCCGACGGGGTGGGCGCCAGGGCGACGATCGGCGCGGCGCCCGTCCCGGCGCCGCCCAGGCCGCCGTGGTACGGAGCGGAGCCGAAGGCGTAGACCCCCCCGTCCGCCCCGGCCAGCCAGTAGCCGTTCTCGTCTGCCGCGCCCGCCATGGCGACGATGGGGGCGTTCAGCGGGCGACCGGCCAGCGAGTCGAGGTAGGGCGCGGCGCCGAAGGCGAACACGCCGCCGTCGGCCGACGCCAGCCAGTACCCGTTGGCGCCCTTGAGCGGGACCAGGGCCACGACCGGCGCGTTGAGGGCGGCGTCGGCGAGCGACGGGAAAACGGGCACCCGGCCGTAGGCGAACACGCCGCCGTCGGCGCTGGCCAGCCAGTACCCGCCGCGCGTGGGCAGGCCCCAGCGCCGGACGCGGGCCGAGGCGGCGGCCACGATCCCGCGCGTGGTGACGGGAGCGACGGGCGCCGCCTCGGGGGGCCGGACGGGCGCCGGCCGCGGCGCAGGCGGCGTGCGCGGCGCCGACCGGGACGCCCTCGGTACAGCCGGAGCAGCCGCCGGAGCGGGCGCCACCGCCGCCGGCGCCGCGGTCGCCGCGGCCGCCGTCTTGGCGAACATCTGGGCCACCCACACCCGCCCGTCGGCGCTGGTGACCGCCCCCGTGCCGACCAGGGTGAAGTCCCCGAGGATGTTGGCCCGGTGCGGGG
The DNA here is from genome assembly GCA_035540975.1 of Acidimicrobiales bacterium. NCBI lineage: Bacteria > Bacillati > Actinomycetota > Acidimicrobiia > Acidimicrobiales > Acidimicrobiales bacterium. The sequence continues at coordinate 22,497 of DATLFN010000048.1, read as the reverse complement.
CCGACGCCAGCAGACCGGCCTCGACCTCGCCGATCGACGCGCCGACGCCCACGTTCTGGCCGACTCGGGTCCAGTCGGGCACCACCGCCCCGATGGCGTCGGCCAGGCCGGGCAGGTGGTAGAGCGACGCCCTGGCCGCCATGGTGGCGGCGTGGCTGGCCGCCACGGAGTCGAGACCGTCGTGCTCGGCGACGGCCGGCAGCCCGGCGTCGGCCCGGGCGCTGAGCACCACGCCGGCGGCCGGTCCGGCGGTCGCCAGCTCGGGCAGCGTGAAGGCCAGCACCAGGACCGCGGCCAACGCCCCCGCCGCCACCCGGGGTCGCCACTCGGCGGCTGTGCGTCGGCGTTCTCGTCCTCCCGGCGGCATCGGCGCGTGCGGCTCCCCTCTGTGGCGACCCGGAGCAGCCCGCGGACCGACGCGCCGATCGAGCCTGTCGCCGGCGGTCCGCCTCGGGTGCTCCCCTTTCCCTGGCCCGAGAACGTAGTCGCGACGACCGCAAAAGGAAAGGACACGACGAAAGCCCCTACAAGGGGCCCGGGGCCGGGGCGGCCACCCCCCGGAGCGCTCCTATCATGGCCCATCGCCGACCTCTACTCGCCGGACCCGGCCGAGCGACGCGAGGCGGCTCTGCGCCTCGGTCGGCTCGGCCGTCGGGCGCTGCGGCACCGGGCCGGGGGATGGCCGGACCACAGCCCGGGGGCGCTCAACGCCTGGCTCCTCCTGGTGACGACCAAGCCCCCGACCTGGCGGGACACGCTCGTGCTCTGGCCCGACGACCCGCCCGCCCTCGGCCAGCCCCACCACGGCTTCTTCTACCCCGACCCCCTCGGCTTCTGGGCCGAGGTCCGCCGGTGGGCGACCGTGGTCGTGCGCACCCGCCGGCCCGAGTGGTCCACCTCCGACGCCCTAGCCGTCACGACGCTCCTGCACGTCGGCGACGACGCCGGGCGGCTGGGTTGGGCCCGGTCACTCATGCGCCCGCACGTCGTGCTGTTCCTCGACGAGCCGTCCTGGGTGGCGGCGGGCATGGACGTCGACCGGGACCCGCACCACGTCCCCGACCCCCACCGGCCGCAGCAGGTGTACGAGGGCTTCTGGGGCGCCACCGCCGACGGGACGGTCGTCGGCAAGGCCCCCCAGCACCCCGCCATGCACAACCTCTACCGGGCCGAGGACATGGACCGCTTCCTGGCGTCGGCCCCTCGCTGAGGACCGGCGCTCACCCCACCAGCTTGGGCGGCGCCATGGTCGTGGTCGTGGTCGGCCCCGTGGTGGTCACCGTGGTGGTCGCGGTCGTGGTCGGGACGATCGGGTTGGCGCAGCCGTAGTCGAAGTCCTTCTTCAGGGCAGCCAGGTCGGCCACGCCGATGCTCACGCCCAGGTTCTTGTGCAGGTGCGCCATCATGTGCTCGTCCAGGAGCCCGGCCACCTCCTTGAGGTCGTTCTCGATCGTCACGTCCAGGTCGGCGGCAAGCGCGACCACGCCGAGCGAGGTCACCGTGGCGTCGAACGACGACCCGGTGGACAGCCCGAGGGGCGACGAGCCCACCCGCTTGCCGGTGGAGCTGGGCGTGAACTGACCGGGGTAGGCGAACTCGACGTTCTCCGACGTCGGGTCGGTGAGCGCCACTCCACCGCTGGTGGCCACCGTCGCCACCGGCACGCTGGCGAGCAGCACCGTCGCGTTCACGCCGAGGGTGGCCGACGTCGACGCCGAGAAGGCCTTCAGGTCGGTGGTGACCCCGATGCCCGGGCTCGTCCCCGAGCAGGTGATCGCCGACAGGGTGCCCGTGGCGCCCGCGCTCTGGAGCGTGAAGGGGAACGAGCCGACGAGACGGGCGTCGGTCAGGCCGGTGACCACCAGGGGCCGGTCGAGGGTCGGGGTGATCGTCATCTCGACCTGGGCCGTGCTGACGCCGCTGCCGGCGGGGCCGATGTAGGTGCGCTTGGCCTCGATGACCTTGAGGCTCAGGCTGGTGGTCCCCAGCCCCGGGATGCTGATCCCGATGTCTGGGATGCTGACCAGGTTGGTCCCGTTGGCGACCATGGCGCTGCCGACCAGGAGCTCCCAGGCGTTGAGCTCGGTGGCCAGGGCGGCGTCCCCCGAGCCCGCGGCGACCGTGATGAGGTCGTCCAGCTGGAACGTGGCCGTGCTCGTGGCCTGCGCCGTGATCCCGAGGGGCCCCGCGTACAGGGCGGCTTGCGACGGCTCGCCGGCGGCGTTCAGGGCGTTGGCGGTGGCCTTCGCCAGGTCGGCGAGCTTCAGGTCGGCGGCCAGCAGCTCGTCGACGGTGCCGAACTGCACGCCTGACTCGAGGAGCTCGAGCTGGCTCTGCAGGTCCGCCAGGGTGATTCTTGCGTCCACCAGCCCCTGCCAGCCGACGACGTCGGCGGTGCCTCCGCCCGAGGCGGTGCCCTTCATCCACGCCCCCAGCACCTTGTTCAGCAGCGACGCCTTGGTGGTGTCGACGGACGCCAGGGTGGACCCGATGGTGAACCCGGCGGTCGGGACCGGCGTCGCTGTCGACGTGGTGGTGGTGGGCGTGGTCGGCGGCGGTGTCGGGGCCTCCCGCTGGCCCACGGCCGTGGCCGTCACGCTCCTGGAGCCGGGGGCGAAGATGTAGTCGATCCTCGCCGTGAGGGTGACGCGCACCGAGTCGCCGGCCGGGTCGACCGTGAAGGCGCGGGAGGAGTCGATGGCGCCCCGCTCGGCCACGAGGGAAGCGCCCTCCTCGGTGGGGTCGAATCCGTTGCGGTCGGCCGACGCCTCCGCCGCCGTCTGTGCGTTGTCGACGTCCCGGGCGGCGTCGAGGGCGGCGAGGTCGGCGATCTTCTGGAGATCGCGCTTCTCCAGCACCTGGCGGCCGATGTCGACGGACAGGGCCATGGAGGCCAGAGCGAGGACGAGGGCGGGAACGGCCAGAACCAGGACGACGCCCCGCTGGTCGCGCCGCGCCCGGTTGAGGAACAGCGACCTTCTCACGTCTGCTCGTCTCCTAGTCGGTGAGCTCGACGACCGCCGTCGAGGTGAGGTTGGAAGGGATGACGAGCCCGAGGCCGGGGGCAGGCGGCACGATGGGCCGGGTGGAGTAGGGGTAGACGATCTTCACGGTGATGCACTCGGCCGCCCCGCACGGCGCGATGGACGCCGTCGTGTCGCCCGGCTCGTACTTGGTGCCGAACCAGTCGAGCGCCTGGTCGACCTTCTCCCTCGCCCGCACGACCCGCTCGTCGTCGGCCGTCATGGGGTCGTCGACCACGGCCACGGCGGCCCGGGCGCCCTCGGCGGCGGCGTGGGTCAGGCTGTTCTTCGCCGCCAGGATCACGCCGAAGCTGATGAGGGCGTAGATCACCAGGACGAACAGGGCGAACACCAGCGAGAACTCCACGAGGACGCTGCCCCGTTCCGCCCGCTTCGTGCGCCTTCCGGCGCCCCTCGCACCTCGACCCCTCACACCGGCCCTCCGATCCGCCTCGTCCTTCGGGGGGACTATCGGCACGTCACCGACCGGTTCTGCATAGCCCGATCGGCTCATTTGCCGGCGCCGTCGTGGGCCCCCGTGGCCCGACCGGGGGGTAGGTGGCCCGGCCGTGACCAGCCCGATCGGGCCACGCGGAAAGGGCCCGCCAGCGCCATCCAGACCGCCGTTTGCCCTGCCGAAGAACCCTTTGGCCGATCCCTGGCTCCCGAACCGCAACGGAGGACGCATGGCCCGCAACCGTTCCACCGCTCTCATCGCCGTCGGCGCCGCCGTGTTCGTCGTCGGTGCCGCCCTCACCTTCCTGCTGGTGCGGGACGACGGCGGCCAGAGCGAGGGCAAGGTGACCGCCGCCGCCCCCTCGGGCGGCGTGGCCACGGTGCCCGCCGCCTCGACCGGCTCGGCGCCCACCGTCGCCGTGCCGAACGGCAAGGAGGGGGTCGCCGTCCAGGTCCCCGCCATCGCCGGGCTCGCCGGCTACGCCAAGGCCGGCGACCGGGTCAACGTCTACGGGACCTTCAAGGACCGCCAGCCCAACTCGGCGGCCAAGGGCGTGCCCGCCACCAAGCTGATCATCGCCGACGCCGAGGTGCTGGCCGTCACCGGGCCGGCCGCCGGCGCCGAGGGTGGCAACACGACCTACCTCCTGGCCGTGAACCCGGGTGCCGCCGAGCAGGTCATCTACCTCGCCTCGTTCGAGGGCCTCTGGCTGTCGCTGACGCCGGAGAACGCTCCCGGCCTCCCGGCCACCCCCGGTCGCACCACGCAGAACATCGCGTGAGCGGGCAGGGGCAGATGCGCAACCCCAAGATCCTCGTCCTCGACCGCAGCGGGGCCCTCGCCGAGCAGCTGGAGCGGGTGCTCGGCGACCTCCGCCCCCGGCCGGAGATCACGACGGCCACCCGGGTCGGCGTGGTCGCCGAGGTGCTGAGCGCCGACGGGCCGTTCGACGTGCTGGTGGCCGGGCCGAGCCTGGCCACCCGTACGGGGCTGGCCCGCCTCGAGGTGATCCACGACGAGCTCCCGGACATGGAGCTGCTGCTGGCGTTCGGCCGCCGGCCCGACGCCGCCCTGCGCGACATCGTCCGCACGGGCGCCGTGGACCTGGTCCAGCTGCCGGCCGACGACGAGGCGCTCAAGGACAGCCTCAACCGCATCCTCGACATGGTGAGGAAGAAGTCCGCGGCGACGGCGCCGGCGCCCGTCCCGGGGGTCGCCAACGGCACCCGGGACCACCTGGGCAAGGTCTTCACGATGTCGTCGGCGACGGGTGGCTGCGGCAAGACCTTCATCGCCACCAACCTGGCCTTCCTGCTCGGCCACTACACCGGCAAGCGGGCCTGCATCATCGACCTCGACCTCCAGTTCGGGGAGGTCTCGACCGCCCTGCGGCTGCGGCCCAGGTTCACCATCTCCGACGCCCTCCAGCGCGAAGACGCCGACGAGGCCGACCTGGAGGCGCACCTCGAGGAGTACATGGTCACCCACGAGTCCGGGATCGCCGTGCTGGCGGCGCCCAAGGACCCCGCCGAGGCCGACCGGATCGACCCTCTGGACGTGGGCAGGATCATCACCGCCGCCCGCAAGCGCTTCGACTACGTCGTCGTGGACACGCCCTCGGCGCTGAACGAGATCGTGCTGGCCGCCTTCGACCTGTCGGACACGCTCTTCACCATGGCGACCTTGGACCTGCCCAGCGTCCGCAACATGGGCGTCTTCCTGAGCGCCCTGGAGCGCCTGAAGATCCCGAGCGACAACATCAAGCTCCTGCTGAACAAGGCGGAGACCGACGTCGGCATCGATGTCGCCCAGATCACCCGGCTCTTCCCCCAGGGGTTCACGGCCGTCCTCCCGTACTCCAAGGAGGTCAGCCGCTCCATCAACCTGGGCGTGCCGGTGCTCGCGTCGTCGCCCGGCGCCCCCATCAGCAAGCTGATCCTGCAGGGCTTCGGCACGTTCCTCCCGGCCGGCGACCGGCCGCCCGCCATGGCCACCGCCGCCGAGCCCCCCGCCGACAACGGGCGTCGCGGTCGACGCCTGTTCCGCCGCCAGCCCGCCGCTCAGGTCCACTAGGAGGCCCCGTGAAGCTCTCGGAAAGGCTCGCCGCGCTCGAGGAGCAGGAGCGCAAGGAGGAGGCCAAGGCCGACATCAACACCCGCCCCGCCCGCCGCCGGGGCTCGGCCGGCGCGAACGGTGCCAAACCCAAACCCAAGCGGGACAACTCCTCGTGGGAGGAGTCGAAGCGCAAGGTGCGCACCCTGGTGCTGGCCGAGGTCGCTCCCAAGATGGGCAAGCTGAAGGGCGACGCCCTCACGGCCGAGCTCAAGGCCGCCCTGGACCGCATCCTGCAGCGCCAGGAGGTCCAGGTGTCGCCCCTGGAACGCCGCAAGTTCGTCCAGGAGGTGATCCAGGACACGCTTGGCTACGGGCCCCTGGACCCGCTCCTCCAGGACGTCACCGTGACCGAGATCATGTGCAACGCCTTCGACGAGATCTGGGTCGAGCGCGACGGGCGCATCGAGCCCACCGAGCTGGCGTTCACCGACGACGTCCAGTACCGCCAGGTGATCGAGAAGATCGTCTCGGCCGTGGGCCGGCGCATCGACGAGAGCTCGCCCATGGTGGACGCCCGCCTCCCCGACGGCAGCCGCGTCAACGCCATCATCCCGCCGCTCGCCATCCACGGCTCGGTCCTGACCATCCGGAAGTTCGCCGCCGACCCGTACACCGTCAAGGACCTCATCAACTTCGGGGCCTACACACTCGACCTCGCCGTGCTGCTGGAGGCGTGCGTCCGGGGCAAGCTCAACATCCTCGTCTCGGGCGGCACGGGTACCGGCAAGACGACCAACCTCAACGTGCTCTCGTCCTTCGTCCCCGAAGGCGAGCGCATCGTCACCATCGAGGACTCGGCCGAGCTCCAGCTCCAGCAGCCCCACGTCATCAACCTGGAGTCCCGCCCGCCCAACGCCGAGGGCGTGGGTGAGGTGCGCATCCGGGACCTGGTGAAGAACTCGCTGCGCATGCGGCCCGACCGCATCATCGTCGGCGAGGTCCGCGGCGCCGAGGCCCTCGACATGCTCCAAGCCATGAACACCGGCCACGAGGGGTCGATGACGACCGTCCACGCCAACAGCCCGCGGGACGCCCTCAGCCGCCTCGAGACCATGGTCCTGATGTCGGGCTTCGAGCTTCCCATGCGGGCGATCCGCGAGCAGGTCAACGCCGCCCTGGACGTCATCATGCAGGTCGACCGCCGGCCCGACGGGCGCCGCGTCGTGACGGCCGTCACCGAGGTCCAGGGCATGGAGGGCGACATCATCCTCCTCCAGGACATCTTCCGCTGGCAGCCGGGCGTCGGCGCCAACGGCAGACCGGGCGGCGAGCTGGTGCCCACCGGCCTGCGGCCCAAGTTCATCGACAAGCTGGCGGCCGCCGGCATCGAGATCCCGGCCAAGGTGTTCCAGTCGAAGTCGGGCCGCGTCGCCTCCGCCGGCGAGCGCCCCGGGCGGATGCGGGTCCCCCGGGCCCGCGAGCTGGCAGAGCTGGAGCGGGCCCGATGAGCGCCGCCGTCGTCGCCATCCTCGTCGGCTTCGGCATCGCCTTCGTGGTCGTCGGCGTGCTCCTGCGCACCCGCGAGCGCGACCAGGCGCTGGCCGACATCCTCGACCTGCCCTACGGCGAGCGCGACGTGCCCGTCGACGCCGTGACCGAGAGCCACAGCCTGTTCCACACCGGGGCGGTCAGCGTCGCCGGCCGCGTGGTCGGACAGTTCGACGCCAAGGGCTCCCTCGCCCGCACCCTCGAGCGGGCCCGCATCCCGCTGAAGCCCGGCGAGTACGTGATCGTCGTGGGCGCAGGGGCCATCGTGGCCGGCGCCCTGCTGGGCGTGATCACCGCCTCGATCGTCCTCGGCGTGGTCGGCGCCCTGGGCGCCGTGGGCGCCGGCGCTGGCGTGCCCCGCGTCAAGATCACCAAGCGGCGCCAGGCATTCGAGGCCCAGCTCCCCGAGGCCCTGTCCCTGATCGCCTCGTCGCTGTCCGCCGGCCACACCTTCCTGCGAGCCATCCAGATGATGACGCAGGAGGCCGAGGACCCCATCGCCGAGGAGTTCGGGCGGGTGATCTCGGAGACCCGCCTGGGCGACCCGGTGGTCGACGCCCTGGAGCGCATGGCCGTGCGGCTGGAGGTGGAGGACCTCAAGTGGGTGGTCCAGGCCATCCGCGTCCAGCAGACGGTCGGCGGCAAGCTGGCCGACATCCTCCACACCCTGGCGGACTTCATCCGCAGCCGGGAAGAGGTGCGGCGGGAGGTCAAGGTCCTCACCGCCGAGGGTCGCATCTCGGCCTGGGTCCTCGGGGCGCTGCCCGTCGGCCTGCTCCTGGCCATCCAGCTGATGAACCCCGGCTACGCGGCGCCCTTCTACCGCGGGTGGGGGCTGGCCGTCCTCGCCGGTACCGGCCTGTCCATCGCAGCCGGCGTTGCAGTCATCCTCCGCATGGTCAAGATCGAGGTGTGACGTGACCCTTCCTGTGCTCCTCGCCGTCGGCCTCGCCTTGGGCGGCATCGCCGCCGTCCTGGCCGGGGTGTCCCAGCGGCGCCTGGCATCCGATCCGTCGGCCTATCTCGCCGAGCTGGACAACGACGTGTTCGACGAGAGCGACGCCGACACGTTCACCCGGCGCATGCACCTGCCGTTCCTGGCCCGGGTGATGCGCCCACTGGGTAGCGGTGTCCTCGACCGGGTCACACGCCTCACGCCCCGCAACCACGTCCTGAAGGTCCACCGCCAGCTGCTGCAGAGCGGTCTCAGCACGTCGATCAAAGCCGAGGAGTTCGTCACCGGTCAGGTCGTCGCCACCGCCCTGGGGCTCGTCGCGGCGATGGTGACCCTGTCGTTCTTCACCCTTTCGACGGGCAAGGCGGTGCTGGTGATGGTGCTGCTGCCGGGCATCGGCGCCCTCCTGCCGTCCAGCTGGCTGGCCCGCAAGGTCCAGGAGCGCAAGGACGCCATCCTCAACGAGCTCCCCGACGTCGTCGACCTCCTCGCCATCTCGGTGGAGGCCGGCGTCGGCTTCGAGGGGGCGCTCGAGATCGTGTGCCAGCACTTCGACTCACCGCTGGCCCAGGAGCTGTCCCGCACGCTCAAGGAGATGGAGCTCGGCCTGCCCCGGCGGGAGGCGCTCCAGAACCTGAAGCGCCGCACCGAGGTCCCCGACCTGTCGAACTTCGTCCTGGCCCTCACCCAGGCGGACGCCCTGGGGATGCCGATCGGGCGCATCCTGCACACCCAGGCCGGCGAGATGCGCAACAAGCGGCGGGCCCGGGCCCGGGAGAAGGCGGCCCGCCTGCCGGTGAAGATCCTCTTCCCGCTGGTGGTGTTCATCTTCCCGGCCGTGCTCGTCGTGATCCTGGGGCCGGCCATGCAGTCGGTAGCCCAGTCGCTCTGATGACCTGAAGCCCGGGTTCGATTCACGGTGGGCGGCGGGCGGAACGAGGACCTCGCCGGAGTGCCCTGCACCCTGCGCGTGCGCGACCGATGCCGCGGGAATCGCTCAGGTCTCGGCCCAATCTGCCGATATGCACCCACGTGAGCGAGGACGACCGCCGCCCGCCGGGACGGCTGGGCCAGCAGTTCGATCCCGTCCTCACCGCAGCCCGCTCGGGCGCCGGCTGGGCGGCGGGACGACTGTGGGCCTCCGTCGGCGCCCAGGTGGCCGGCTACCTGCGCGCCCAGGGGGCGCCCGAGCCCGACGACCTGGCCAGCGAGGTGTTCATCGGGGTCCTGCGCAGCCTGGGGTCGTTCTCCGGCGACGAGGAGCGGTTCCGCTCCTGGGTCTTCACCATCGCCCACCGCCGCCTCGTCGACGAGCGCCGCCGGCTGGCCCGGCGCCCGCCCGCTTCCCCGCTCGACGACGACGAACGTGGCGGAGCGTCGCCCTCCGCCAGCGCCGAAGACGAGGCGCTCCGGCGCCTGAGCGAGGAACGGGTCCGGCGGGTGTGCGAGCGGCTGGTGCCCGACCAGCGCGACGTGTTGCTGCTGCGCCTCGTCGGCGGGCTCACCTCGGAGGAAGTGGCCGCCGCCCTGGGCAAGTCGCCGGGCGCCGTACGGGCCCTCCAGCGCCGGGGCGTGGCCAGCCTGCGGAGGATTTTCGAGCAGGAGGGCGTACCACGGTGAGCGACGCCGTCGATTACGACCCCGAGATGATCCGACGCACCCACATCGACGACGCCGCCTTCGAGGCGCACCTCACCGGCAACGACGCCGGAGAGCTGCCCGCGCTGGCGGCGTTCGCCGAGGACCTGCGCACCATGACGAGCGGGCCGGGTCCGGCCCCCTCGGCGCAGCTGGCGGCGATGATTGCCGAGGGCTTCTCCACCGAACAAGGCGACCTGCCGGCGACGGCAGCGAGCAACGTCCCCGGGCCTGCGCCGCAGGCGGCCGGACTACCGAAGTGGAGGAAGAGGAAGATGATTGAGTTCATTGCAGGGCTGAGCGTGGCCGCCAAGGCGGCCTTCGGCATTTCCATGGCGGCGGCCAGCGTGACGGCCGCCGGGGCGGCGGGCGCGCTGCCCGAGCCGGCCCAGAACGCGGTGTCCGCCGCCGTCGAGGCGGTGACCCCGTTCTCGTTCCCCGACAAGGCCTCCGACAAGGCGGACTTCGGCGGGCGCGTGAGCACCGACGCCACCGACGGGGGCGTCGACGGCAGGACGGTGGCCGAGGACGCCAAGAACAACGGCGAAGATGACGGCGACGGCGACGGCAGCCGCCCGGCGGCCCCGGGTCAGAACGGCCTCGACCAGGCCAACACCACCCCGGCCGCCGGCCACGTCCCCTCGTCGGTCCCCGCCGGCAAGCCGGCCACCGCCGGCACCCAGGGCTCCACCGGCACCGACACCGCCGCCGGCACCCCCGCCGCCGGGCACCTGCCCGAGGCCGTCCCCGCCGGCCCGCCGAGCGAGACGCCGCCCTCCGACGCCGGCTCCGAGAGCTCCACGGGAACCGACACGGCCACGCAGACCCCGGCCGCCGACTACGTGCCGAGCTCCATCCCCGCCGGGCCTCCCGCCGGCCGCCCGTAGTCCGAGCGCTTCAGCGAGCGAGGCCCGCAGCGGTCGCTGCGGGCCTCGCCGCGTCTTCACTCCCGGCGCGGCCGAGGAGACTGGTGTCAAACGGGTCGGCCGCTGACGCGGCCGAACGGCTCGGGTGGCCTGAGCAGCGGTTTCTCGGCCGCCCCGTCACCGTCCGGCAGGAGGAGCCGGGTTCGACACCAGTCTCCGACTCCCCTGGCGGCGCCGGTCACCCGGCGCCCCCGAAGCGTCAGAGCCCCTGGCGCTCGACCACCATCTCGGCCACCTTGCGGCCGAGGTCGAGGCTGACGGAGTCGAAGTCCCAGTGGATGCCGGCCATCTGGCGTGACCGCGCCTGCTCCTCGGCCCGGGCCCGGAACCGGGCCGCGTCCGACGGGAAGAGCGCCGACATCACCCCCTCGACGGCCCCCGCGTACCCGGCGCTGCCGGACGGGTACGCCGGGAACCGGGGCGTGGGCAGGGGCGGCGTCCACCCGGGGACGATCCCGGCGTCGCTGATCGCCGGCTCCGGCCGGGGGTACCAGTAGACGTACTTGGCGTCCCACACGCCGCCGCCGGCGTCGGCCATGGCGATGTTGACCAGCGCGAACACGCGCGCCGTCTCCGGTACGCCCAGACGGAGCTTGCGCACGTCCTCGAGCACCACCTGGTTCAGGATGCCCGCCGGCAGCGGCGTGCCCTCGGCACCCTCCCAGAACTTGGCGATGCGTCGTTGCTCGTCGGTGAGCGACCCGGTGATGGCGAGCAGGCTGTCCACCGACTTCCGGAACCCCTCCGAGCCGAACGGCGGTGGCGGCGGGCTCATCGACCGCAGCTGGCTGCCCGACGTGAGGACCCACGTCTTCCAGGTGCCCGCCAACGGCTGGATCGGCGGAGAGACCGTCCCCGGCGGCGGCTCCCAGTACTGCGGGCCTCGGCCGATGCCGGGCGGGCGCCGGCCGTCCCACACGACGTCCGAGCCGTCGGCGTCGGCCTTGGCGATCACCGCGTCGGCGACGGCCAGGCCCAGGGCCAGGCCGGCGTCGACGTCGCTGCGGGTGTTGACGCCCGCCTCCACCCTCGACTGGGCGGCCTCGTCGGCCATCTCCTCCAGCCGGAGCGCCGGCTTGTCCGGGTACAGGTGGGCGAGCACCCTCGACGCCGCCGCGGCTATGGCGGCGTGCTCCGACGGGTACGACGGCACGTCGCCGGCGTCGACCAGCGGCTCGGCGCCCTCGGGCGCCGGCCGCTCGTACCGGGCCTTCCAGTGGTACGCCGCCACCAGCGCGTCGTACATGGCCACGTGGGTGTAGGCGAGGTTCCGCGACGACATGGGCGGGTCCTTGGCCCGTGACGCGATGTACTCGTTGTTGACGACCGTCCACGGCTCGGTGGCGACCGGCCCGTTCCACCGCGCCACCCGGGCCATCACCTCGGGCGTCCGCCTGGTGGCCAGGTCCTCCACCTCCCGCAGCTCCGCCTCCCGCTCGGGGGACCCCTCGGCCGGGGGCGGCGGCACCTCGATGCGGTCGGGACCGGTCAGCACCCAGGTGGGCCACCCGGCGACCTCGTCCACCGACGCCGCCGAGGTGGCGGTGGCCGCCGTGGTCGACGTGGCCGACTCGTCGCCGCCGCCGCACCCGGCTGCCACGCCGGCCAGGGCGAGCACGACGACCAGCGCGCCGACGCGCCGCGCGCCGCGCACGACGGCGCTCCCGCGGTCCGCTCCCATCTCGTCCCCCTGCCCCTGCTCGCTCGGTCCCGCCCGGACGTTATACGCCGCCGACCACATAGTGACAATGGTCGTCCACGCGGCGGGCGGCCCGTACGGGCGTTGCTAGAGTCGCCGTCACCGGCAAGGAGCGTGGTGTGCGTATCGCATTCGTGGGCAAGGGCGGCGTGGGGAAGTCGGCCATCGCCGGCACGTTCTGCCGGGCGCTGGCCCGGCGCGGGGACCCGGTCCTCGCCATCGACTCCGACCCCCTGCCCGGCCTCGCCTTCTCGCTGGGCCTGGAGATCTCCGACGCCCCCCTCCCCGACGAGGCGATCGAGGAGCGGCCAGAGGGGGAGCGCCCCCGCTGGCAGCTGGCCACCGGGCTCACCGCCGCCGACGCCATCGACCGCTACGCGGCGGTCGCCCCCGACGGCGTCCGCTTCCTCCAGTTCGGGAAGCACCGCGGCGACACGCGCTCGCTGTTCAAGTCCCAGGTCGCCTTCCGCCAGATCCTCCGCGAGCTGCCCGACGACCGCTGGAACGTGGTGGGCGACCTGCCCGGCGGCACCCGCCAGGCCTTCACCGGCTGGGGCGACTACGCCCGCACCGTCCTGATCGTGGTGGAGCCCACGGCCAAGTCGCTGCTCACCGCCCGCCGGCTGTCGCGGCTCTCGCTGGACGAGGAGCACCCCCGCCGGGTCGTGGCCGTCGCCAACAAGGTCCGGGAGGAAGGCGACGTCGAGCTGATCGCCCGGCGGACCGGCCTCGAGGTCGTCGGCGCCGTGCCGTGGGACGAGGCGCTGGCGGAGGCGGAGGAGAAGATGGCGGCGCCCATCGACCTGGCGCCCGATTCAGCCGCCGTACAGGCGGTAGAATCCCTGGTCGACCAGATGAGCGAGGAGCGCATCGCATGAGGGTTGCCGTCGTCGGAAAGGGCGGGTCGGGGAAGACCACCACCTCCGCCGTGGTCGCCCGCACGCTGGCCCGTCACGGGCTGTCGGTCGTCGCGCTGGACTGCGACTCGAACCCCAACCTGGGCATCTCCCTCGGTGTGGGCGACTTCGAGACCGAGCGGCTGGTCGGCATGCGGGAGGGGCTGGACGAGGGCGGCGAGGAGCACGCGCCCGGCTGGGACGACCTCATCTCCCGCTTCGGCTCGGACGCCCCCGACGGCGTGCGCCTGGCGGTGGTCACCCGCATCGACAACCCCGAACCAGGCTGACTCTGATGCGGGCTGTCTCCCGAGCAGTTGCTCGGGTCCGTTGATTTCCAGGACGTCACCGTGATCGCCGATCTGGAGGCGGGCATCGGCACGCTCACCCGCCTGGGCGACCAGCGGGTCGACGCCGTGCTGGTCGTGGTCGAGCCGACCCCGAAGTCGATCGAGGTGGGCCAGCGGGCCGTGGTGCTGGCCAAGGAGAAGCAGCTGGGCCGCATCGTGGTCGTGGCCAGCCGCATCCGCGGCGACGCCGACCTGGCCACCATGGAGGAGCACTTCCCGGACGTCGAGATCGTCGCGATCCCCGACGACCCCGCCATCGTCGAGGCCGACCGCAAGGGCGTCGCCCCCCTCGACCTCGCCCCCGAGGCCCCCGCCGTCCAAGCCCTCTGCAACCTGGCCAGAAGCCTCCTCCCCGTCCCCGCGTAGAGCGAGGCGAGCCGAGCGAAGCAAAGGCAAGGGCAGAGCAGTCGCCAACGCGACCGAACGGGCCAGGAGGCCGGCGGCCGCCGGACGCCGCCGCAGGCGGCCCCCCGGCTGCCGGCCGAGAACGAGGTGACAGCGAGAAGGGCGCCGGCTCCGCCGGCGCCCTTCTCCCCACCGGACTCGCCGAGCAGCCTCCGGCTGCGACGGCGAAACCTACGCGGTCGAGTTCCGCGCCTGGATGAGGTGGAAGAGGAGGAGCAGCTGGGTGAGCGCCAGCGGCTCGCTGCGGGGGCCGCCCGGCTCGAGCTCGCCCAGGGTGTCGGGCAGCGGCTCCGCCACGCCGAGCTGGTCCCAGATGGCCTGCTTCACCTTCTCGGTGACCTCGGGGTCCGCGTAGGCGTGGATGTGGACGGCGTCGACCGGCTTGCCGTCGTCGTCGCGGGTCAGCTTCATGTGGATGGCCTTGCTCACGTCCTCGGTGAGGATGCTGGCCAGGTCGGGGTGCGGCGCCGTGGGCCGGAGCAGCAGGGTGGCGCTGAGCGGGTCGTCCGCCGACTCGCCGCGCTCCTCGATCGGCGCGAAGCGAACGACGATGTCGGCGTGGGCCCGCTGGGGACGGATGAACTCGGCCGACTCGGGCTCCCGCTTCTCCAGGTCGGCCCGCACCTGCTCCTCGGTGTAGCCCCGCTTGGACGTGTCCCGCTTGATCTTCCAGTCGTAGCGGATCTCCTCGGGCGGGTCCAGGTACACGCCGATGTCGAAGCACGCCCGCGACAGCTTGGAGTGCAGAGGGAGCAGGCCCTCGATGATCACGTAGTCCCGGGGCTCGATCAGGATCGGGCGGGTCAGCGTGCCGTTGCTGTGGTCGTACACCGGCTGGAGGATGGGCTGGCCCAGGGCGATCAGCTGGAGGTGCTGCTCCATCACCTCGACGTAGTTGCAGTCGGGGTGGAGCGGCGTGAACGGCTTGTCCTTGCGCTCCTCGCGGTCGAAGCGGTGGTAGTGGTCGGTGCAGATCGACGTGCAGTGCAAGACGCCCAACGCGGCGACCAGGCCCTGGGTGAGGGTGGTCTTGCCGGCGGCGCTGTCGCCGGCGATGGCCAGCATGGCCGGCCGGCTGCGGCTGTTGCCGTTGTCACGCTGCCAGGCTCGTTGGATGGCGATCTGCTTGTCGGGCATCGGGTCGACCTCGGGGGTTGGGTACGGGCGGGGACGGGACGGGAAAGGAAAGGGCGTTACTCGACGCCGGGGCAGGCCTGGCGAGCGCGCTCGCGAATCTCCGACACGGCGTGCTCCAGGCCTTCGGGGTCCTTGTAGAGGGCGCTGCCGGCGATGAGGGCGCGGGCACCGGCCCTGGCCGCGCCGGCCACCGTCTTGGCGCTGATCCCGCCGTCGACCTCCAGCTCCACGTAGTGGTCGGCGTTGCGCAGGAGGGCGGCCGCCTCGGCGATCTTGGGCTCCATCGTGGCGATGTAGTCCTGGCCGCCGAAGCCCGGGTTGACGGTCATCACCAGGAGGAGGTCCAGCAGGTCGACGACGTGCCTGACCGCCTCGATGGGCGTCGCCGGGTTCAGGGCGACGGCCGCCTTCGCCCCCATCTCGCGGATCGAGGCCAGGGTCCGGTGCAGGTGGGTGGCCGCCTCGGCGTGGACGATGACCAGCTCGCAGCCCGCCTCCACCCACGTCGAGAGCATCCGGTCGGGCTCGACGATCATGAGGTGGGCCTCGAAGGGGACCTCCACCCACGACCGGACCGACTTGATGACGTCCGGCCCGAACGTCAGGTTGGGCACGAACACCCCGTCCATGACGTCGAACTGAACGCGGTCGACGCCCGCCTTCTCGAGGGCGACGAGCTCCTCGCCCAGCCGGGCGAAGTCGGACGGCAGGACCGACGGGATGATGCTGAATCGCTCGTTCGCAGACGCGGAGGGTGAAGACATGATCACTCGATCCTAGGCAAGGGACCCGTCGCCGGTCCTCCCCCGCGGCGGGGAACCGCAGAGGGAGACCGGCCCACGCCACGCGTAGGCTTGGACCGATGGTGGACGCGGCGGCTGTCGGGAGGACCGCCCCGATGCGCGTCGTGCTGGTGGACGACCACCAGATGGTCCTCGACGGTCTGGCCGCCATGCTGCGGCCCCATGCCGCCCGCATCGAGATCGTCGGCCAGACGACCACGGCCGCCGCCGCCGCCGACCTGGTGGCATCGCTGCAGCCCGACCTCGTCCTCCTCGACGTGCGCCTGAAGGGGGCCAGCGGCCTCGACCTGTGCCAGGACCTGCTCACCCGCCTTCCCGACGTGCGGGTGGTGTTCCTCACGGTCTACGACGACGAGCAGTACCTGTTCCAGGCCCTGCGGGCCGGGGCATCGGGGTTCCTCCTCAAACGCGTCACCGGCCAGGAGCTGGTCGGCCACCTGGAGCGGGTGATGGACGGCGAGATCGCCATCGACCCGGCGCTGATGGGCCGGGTCGCCCTGTCCGCCGCCAAGCTGCACAGCGGGGAGTACTGGCCCGGCGCCCACCTCGGCCTCACCCACCGGGAGAGCGAGGTGCTCGAGCAGATGGTGCGGGGGCTCTCGCATCGCGCCGTGGCGCGCACGCTCCTGATGGGCGAGGAGACGGTGAAGACGCACGCCCGCGCCATCTACCGCAAGCTCGGCGTGGCCGACCGCGCCCAGGCCATCGCCGCCGCCCTCCGCGAGGGGCTGTTCCACTGACGGCCGGCGGAGCGGCCGAGGCCCAGGCGGGTGAGGCGGCCGCCGTCCACCCGGCGGACGACCACCAGCGGCTGGCCTGGGTCGGGCTCCTGCGGCGCATCATCGAGATCACCGCCGAGGACCTCGACCTCCGGGAGGTCGTGCGCCGGGTCGCCGCCCTCATCGTGGAGGCGACGGCGGCGGACGTGTGCTTCGTGCACCTGGTCGACGAGGAGCGGACCTGCCTGGTCCTCACCGGCGCCACCCCGCCGTTCGACGAGCTGGCCGGCACCATCGAGCTCGCCATCGGGGAAGGGGTGGCCGGCTGGGTGGCCGAGCACGGCCAGCCCCTGGTCGTCGAGGACAAGTGGCAGGACCCCCGCTACAAGTACATCCCGGCCCTGCGGGGCGAGGACTACGCGTCGCTGGTGTCGTTGCCCATGGTGCGCCGCGGCCGCCACGTCGTGGGCGTGGTGAACGTCCACTCCAAGGAGCGCCGCCACGTCTCGGCCGAGGAGCTGGCCGTGCTGAGCGACGTCGCCGGCCTCCTCGCCGGCATCGTCGACAACGCCCGCCTGTACTCCCGGCTGGCGGAGCGGGAGGCCGAGCTGGAGCGCTTCGCCGCCGGCACGATCGAGCTCCAGGAGCTCGAGCGGCGGCGGGTGGCGGCCGACGTCCACGACGGGATCAGCCAGCGCCTGGTCAGCCTCTGGTACCACCTCTCCGCCGCCGAGGAAAACCTGGCGTCGAACCCCTCCCAGGTCGCCGCCGAGCTCGCCTCGGCCAAGGAGCTCACCACCGCCGCCCTCGAGGAGGCGCGGCGCACGATCGTGGGGCTGCGCCCCGCCGTGCTCGACGACCTCGGCCTCGGGCCCGGCCTGGAGAGCCTGGCCGCCACCCTCCCCGGGGTGAGCGCGGTGGTCGAGGTCGAGGCGTGCGACGTCCCCGCCCACGTGGAGACGGCGCTGTTCCGGATCGCCCAGGAGGCGCTCCAGAACGTGGCCAAGCACTCGGCCGCCACCTCGGTCCACGTGGCGCTCACGGCCACCGCCTCGGGCGCCCGCCTGGTGGTGGCGGACGACGGCCGCGGCTTCGACGTCGAGCGCGAGGCGCGCCGCGCCGACGCCTACGGCCTGGCCGGGATGTCCGAGCGCGCCGCGCTGGTGGGTGCGCGCGTCACCGTCGCCTCGACGCCCGGCGAGGGGACCACCGTGACCGTCGACGTGCCCCGCGGCAACGGCTCGTGACCGGTGGTGCGACGGAGCCCCCGCCTCGGCGGGGGCTCCGGGTGCTCGTACGCGTGCCGGTCGCCTAGGCGGCGGCGAAGCTGCCCGACGTCGCCTGGCTGTTGTCCTTCGACCGCTGGTACAGCGCCGTCTGGCCGGCCTCGTTGTTGGACGCCTCGCCCTTCCACGCCTTGAGGGCGTCGTCCTGGAGGGCACGGCCGTAGGAGAAGCTCAGCTGCCAGGGATGGGGGCCGAGCTTGTTCATGGCGTTGAGGTGGAGGGTCGCCACGTCGGCGCTCTGGCCACCCGACAGGAAGGCGATGCCGGGCACCGCCGCCGGGACGGTCTCCCGGAGGAGCTTGACGGTCTTCTCGGCGACCTCCTCGACGCCCGCCTGGGTCGGGCACTTCTTGCCCGAGATGGCCATGTTGGGCTTGAGGATCATGCCGTCGAGCCGGACGCGGTGGAGCCGCAGGGCGTTGAACACCGCCACGTGCGCCGCCTTGGTGACCTCGTAGCAGGTGTCGATGTCGTTCTCCCAGTCCATGAGGACCTCGGGCTCGACGATCGGC
Source organism: Acidimicrobiales bacterium (assembly GCA_035540975.1). NCBI lineage: Bacteria > Bacillati > Actinomycetota > Acidimicrobiia > Acidimicrobiales > Acidimicrobiales bacterium. Next base: position 4,088 of record DATLFN010000048.1, on the reverse strand, counting down.
ACCAGGCCGCCCTCCTGGCAGATGGACGCGTACCGGGCCAGCGCGTGGGCGTTGGCCTCGATGCAGTAGTCGGTGGGGATGCCGTCGCCGATGGTGATGACGGCCCGCCACTTGGCGAACTTGGCGCCGAGCGACACGTACTCCTTCACCCGGTCGGGAAGGCCGTCGAGCCCCTCGGTGATCTTCTCCTCCGGTGAGAACGGCAACGGCTTGGCGCCCGTGTCGACCTTGATGCCCGGGAGGATGCCGAGGCCCTCGAGGAGCTTGGGGAACGGCACGCCGTCGGTGCTGGACTGACGGAGCGTCTCGTCGTAGAGGATCACGCCGCTCACGAACTCCTCGAGTCCGGGGGTCGTGAGGAGCATCTGTCGGTAGTCGCGGCGGCTGTCGAAGGTGGAGTCGACACCGATGGCCTCGAAGCGCTTGGTGATGGTCCCGGAGCTCTCGTCCGCGGCAAGAATGCCCTTGCCGGGCGCCACCATGGCCCGGGCCACGGCGTTCAGATCGTTCGCACTGATGGTCGTCGTCCTCCTCGTGTGTCTCCTGCGCGGAATCCTACGAGCCGGTCCCGTCCGTGTCACCTTCTCGGCGACAGCGGCTGGCGGAGGGTGAATCGCTCGGCCCCGTCGCCTGCTATACCGATGTGCTCGAGCATGAGCCTCGCCGTCGGGTCCAGCTCCCCCCCCGCCCGGCCGACGAGGTGCCACTCGCGGCGCAGCGGGAGGCGCCCGTGGCGCCACTCCTGGAGCGTTCCCGCCTCGAGCTCGCCGGCCGCGGCGTCCCGCGAGATCAGCGTGATGCCGAGCCCGACGGCGACGCTCTCGAGGATGGCGCCGTTGGAGCCGACGGTGAGGACGCGGGGGTCGAGCTCCAGTTCGCGGAGGAGCTCCTCGGTCGTCCCCCGGGTCCCCGATCCCTGCTCGCGGAGCAGCCAGGTGGCGCGGGCGAGCTCGTCCAGGGAGACGTGGCGGACGGGCTCCCCCGCGCCGGGCTCGGCGGGCGCCACGACGACGAGGTGGTTCGGCCGGGTGGCGAGGGTGGCGAAGGGCTCGCCGGCCGGCGGGCGGCCGCCGATGGCGAGGTCGACCTGGCGGGCGGCCAGCAGGCCCCACACCCGGCGCCGGTTCCCGACCTCCAGCACCACGCCGGCCTCGGGGTACCGGCGCCGGAAGGAGGCGAGGAGGCGGGGCACGATGCGCTCGCCGGCGGTGGTGACGGCCGCCAGGCGGACCCGCCCCCGTTCGGGGTGGTCGTGCCCGGCGGCGGCGTTGACGGCCTCGTCGAGGAGGCCGAGGGCCTGGCGGGCGTAGCGGGCGAACGCCAGCCCGGCCGGGGTGAGCCGCAGGCCGCGCCCCTCGCGGGCGACCAACGGGACCCCGATCTCGGCGGCGAGCGAGGCCAGGGCCGACGACACGGCCGGCTGCGTCACCACCAGCCGCTCGGCGGCGCCCCGGACGGACCCGGCGTCGGCCACGGCCAGGAAGGTTCGCAGCTGCCCCAGGGTCATGCCCGGATATATATCAGGCTTTCATATCGGCCACGGGCCAATCGTGAACGGACCGATGATGAAACCAGTGGGCCTGCCCCGATCGCCGGGAACCGTCTCACGGCACGGCCTGAAGCCCGCGCCCGCCCGCGTGCGCGCCGCCGCCGACGTCAGCGGAGCAGGCGGGCGAGCGTGGCGTGGTCGAGCACGCCGGTGCAGCCGGTGTCACGGCGGTCGGCCACCACGGTGGCCGGACGCCCCGGCTCGCCGAAGCCGTCGAGCACGAGGTCGGCGGCACCGAGGTCGTGGTCGGCCGTGTACGCGTTCACGACCACGGCGCACCGCAGGCCGGCGCCGGTCGCCGACTCCAGGCCTTCCGCCGAGTCCTCGACGGCGACGACCGACGCCGGGGCGACGCCCAGCAGCTCGACGGCCCGCGAGAACGCCTCGGGGTCCGGCTTGCGGGCGGACACCTCGTCCCCGGCGACGGTCACCGCGAACTCCACGCCCGGCGCGCACTTCTCGAGCACGTTGCCCACCCATCCCCGGCTGCCCGTGGTGGCGACGGCCAGGGCCACGCCGGCCCCCGCCAGCTCGCCCAGCAGTCGGGTGGCACCCGGGCGCGCCTGCACCCGCCCCTCGGCGATCAGCTCCTTCATGACCGCCGTCTTGCGATCGTGGAGCTCCGCCGCCAGGTCCGCCCGCTCCGCCTCCCCCACCCCGTGGCGGGCCAGGTACTGCTCGATGCGGCGGCGGCCCCCGGTGGTGCGCAGGAGCTGCCCGTACTCCTCCTCGTCCCACCGGTAGGGCAGGCCGAACTCCTCGAAGGCCAGGTTGAACGCCACCCGGTGCCCGTGGCGCTCGCTGTCCACCAGCGTGCCGTCCACGTCGAACACCACGGCCTCGAGGCGCGCCGGGGCGGCGCCACCGGCCGACGTCGGGCTCAATCGGCGATCGCCGATGTCAAGACGGCGGGCCCCCGACCGGCGGTGGCCCGCCCGGGAACAGGTCGTCCCAGTCGCCGGCGGCGGCGGCACGGAGGTCGGCGAACGCCTCGTCGATGTCGGCACCCCACAGGTCCCACAGCGACGTGCGCAACCCGAGCACCTGGATGGCGACGGGGGCGGCGAGCAGGGTCTCCCCGTCGAGGAACCCGATGCCCTCGGCGGTCAGGGCGTCCTGGAACGCCTGGCGGGCCGGCACCAGCTCGCCGGGCAGGTCGACCCGCACGAGGAAGGAGCGGCGACCGATCCGCAGGCCGAGAGCCCGGTCGCCCCCCGCCACCAGAGCGGTCCCCTCCATGTGGAACTGGGGAGACCAGACCGCCGCCGGCTCGTCCCGCAGGAACGCGGCGAGCACGGCGGCGTCGTCGACCCGGTCGCCGGCGGGCTCCCCGTACGGAGGGAGGAGCCCGCCGGTCACCGGTTCGGTGCTAACGGCCCAGGCGCTCCGCCCGGGCGGCCGCGTCCTCGAGGCCGGCGGCCACGGACGCGAGGTTGGAGTTGAGGCGGTCGGCCGCCGGGCCGATCACGTGGCACTGCGTCTCGACGGCGCGGACGCCGAAGGTGATCTTGGCCAGCGTCCGGTTGACGCTCACCAGCTGACCGGTGATCCGGTTGAGGAAGAACCCGAGGACGGCCACGAACAGCACGATCTCGAGGACGGTGAGGAAGATGCGCAGGGTCATGTCAACGCCCGCCCTTCGCCGCCAGGAGGTCGGAATGTCGACGGACCTCGTTGCCCAGCTCCTCGGCGCGAACCGCCGTCTGCTGGAGCATCCAGGTGGTCGCCGTGTTGGCGGCCAGACGGGTGGCGGTGTCCCACACGTCCTTCAGGTTGCGGTCGATGTCGTCGACGAAGCTCACGAGGAGCGACAGGAGGACGATGACGGCGACGATCACGACGGCACCCATGCCGAGGGTGATCCACCAGAACGTCACGTGCTCCGACTGGAGCGCCAGCAGTGCGCCGATCACCGTCCACCTCCGAGCACAGCCCGAGCCGCCTCCGCATCACGGATGATGAGGTTGAGCTCCTCGTTGACCTTGTCGACCTCCCACAGCGGCAGCGTGTTCACCCGGCCCTCGTCCAGCGCGGCCGTGATCTGCTCGGCCTGGACGCCGATCCGCCGGGCCAGGCCCAGGATCATGCCAGCGAGGATGACCACGACCGTGATGACCACCAGTGCGATCACGAAGCCGATGTACCAGCCGGTGAGTACGGCTTCTCCGCCGTCCATGCGATCCCCCTTCTGTTTGGGTGCTGATTCACCATAGTCTTTTTACAGCTAGGTGGTCAATGCACATGTGCGGCGGAAATCGGGCCGGACGGGGGCGGGCGCCGGGCGGAGCGGCGCGCTGGTCACGGGCGCCAGCATCCCACGACGGCGCCGCCGCGTCGAGGCCTCCGACGGGACCCGCGGCGAACGCGACGGCCCGCGCCGAGCAGGGTACGGTGGCAGGGTGATCGCCCGTGTCTGAGCTCCGTCCGCCCGGCTCCCGCAGCGACGCCGACGCCTCCGCCCCGGAGGCTGCCGGATCGCCGCCCGACGGCGCGGGCGAAGCCGGAGCCGCTCCTCCGCCCCCCGACGCTGCGCCTCCTC
>DATLFN010000047.1 GCA_035540975.1 Acidimicrobiales bacterium | reverse complement strand
TGGTCGGCGACTACGAGCGCCGCTACCGCCGGGCCTACCTCCCGGCGCCCGACCAGGCGGCGCACCCGGCCGACCACCGCCTCCTGGTCGGGCGCCGGGAGGTAGGCCCGGCGGTAGCGGCGCTCGTAGTCGCCGACCAGGTCGGGCCGGTGGGACCGCAGCCAGGCCAGGAAGTGCTCGCGGACGCCGGCCCGCAGGTGGAGGGGAATGGCGGTGACCGACACGGCGCCGGCGGCCACGCAGGCGTCCACCACCTCGGCCAGCTGGTCGGCCCCGTCGGAGATGCCGGGCAGGACGGGCGCCACGAGCACCCCGCACTCGATGCCCGCCGCGTTCAGCCGGGCCACCGCCTCCACCCGGCGCCGGGGGTGGGGCGTGCCCGGCTCGGTGGCCCGCCACACCGCCTCGTCCAGCGTGCCGATGGACAGGTTGGCCCGCACCGACGTCCGGGCCGCCGCCGCCGTGAGGACGTCGAGGTCACGCAGGACCAGCGTGGACTTGGTGAGGATCGAGAACGGGTTGGCCGCCTCGCCCAGCACCCGCACGATGCCGCGGGTGAGGTGGTACCTCCCCTCGCAGCGCTGGTAGGGGTCGGTGTTGGTGCCCATGGCGATGTGGTCGCCCGGCCACCGCGGCGACGCCAGCTCGGCCCGCAGCCGCTCGACGGCGTTGACCTTCACCACCAGCTTGCGGTCGAAGTCCTCGCCGATGCCGAGCCCCAGGTACTCGTGGGTGGGGCGGGCGAAGCAGTAGACGCAGGCGTGGCTGCACCCCCGGTAGGCGTTGATCGTCCACCGGAACGGCACCCGGGACGCCCTGGGCACCTCGTTGACGATGCGGCGGGCGTTCACGTGGAGGAACTCCATGCCCCGGTACTCGCCCCGGCCGAGGTGGCGGTCGACCAGCTCCTCGTCGGCGAAGAAGACGCCCTGCCCGCCCGTGTCGTCGGCCAGCTTCCAGCGCAGCTCGGTCACGAGGCGCAGCCTAGCGAACGAGTGTTCGACCGGGCTGGACTACAGGAACTCGAGGACGCGCTCGGGCGGGCGGGCGATCACCGCCCGCCCCTCGCGCACGACGATGGGCCGCTCGAGCAGGACCGGGTGCGCCACGACGGCGTCGAGCAGCTCGTCGCGACCGGCGCCGGCCAGCCCGAGCTGGCGGTACACGGGCTCGCCCGTGCGCATCATTGCCCGGGGGTCGTCGATGCCGAGCATGCCCATGAGCTCGACGAGCCTCTCCCGGGTCGGGGCCTGGTCCAGGTAGCGCACGTAGTCGGCGTCCACCCCCTTGTCGGCCAGGATGCCCTCCACGGTGCGGCACTTCGAGCACGACGGGTTGAAGTAGACCGTCGTGTCCATGGGGCGAGCCTACGTCGCCGTGGTCGGTCCGGGCGACGCCGCCCCGGACGCCCTGGTCGCCGCCGAGGCGGTGGGCCGGGCGCTCGGCGAGGGCGGCGCGGTGGTCGTCTGCGGCGGTCTGGGCGGCGTCATGGAGGCGGCCTGCCGGGGCGCCAAGGAGTCGGGCGGTACCACCCTCGGGATCCTGCCGGGCGCCGACCGGGCCGCCGCCAACCCCTGGGTGGACGTGGCCGTCGCCACCGGGCTGGGCGAGGCCCGCAACGCCCTGGTGGTCCGGGCGGCCGACGCCGTGGTGGCGGTGGCCGGGGGGTACGGGACGCTGTCGGAGATCGCCCTCGCCCTCCGGTCGGGGACGCCGGTGGTGGGCGTGGCCACGTGGGACGTGGCCGGTGTCGAGCGGGCCGGCTCCCCGGCCGAGGCCGCCGCGGCCGCCCTCCGCCACGCCGCCGCCCGCGTCGGCGGATGACGACGGACGGCCGGTTCGCCCGCCGGCTGGACCCGGAGAGCCGCTACGGGCTCCGGCTCACCCTGTTCGCCCTCGCCCTGGTGCTGGTCGCCGTCCCGTTCGGCTTCCTCCTCGACCAGGTGGCCCGGTCGGGCCCGCTCACGCGGGCCGACACGTCGGCGGCCGAGCACCTGCACGACTGGGTCCGCCGGTCTCCCGGCGTGGTCGGCCCCCTCCGGGTCGTCACCTTCCTGGGGGCGACGGCGTGGCTGGCCGTCGTCGTCGCCGCCACCGCCGCCTACACGCTGGCGCGCGGCAGGCGCCGCCTGGCCGTGTTCGTGGTCGTGACCGCGCTGGCCGGCGGCGTGCTCAACACCGCGGTCAAGGTGACCGTCGACCGCCAGCGCCCGGTCCTCGACCCGCCCGTCGCCACCGCCGGCGGTTACAGCTTCCCGTCGGGGCACGCCGCCGCGTCGACGGTGAGCTACGGCGCCGTCACCCTCGCCCTCCTGCCGGCGGTCCCCCGCCGAAGGCGGCGGGCCACGGTGGCGGGCGTGGTGGTGCTGGTGGCGGCCATCGGCGCCTCCCGGCTGGCCCTCGGCGTCCACTACCTCACCGACGTCCTGGGCGGGTTCGCCCTCGGCTCGGCGTGGCTGGCCGCGTCCACCGCCGCCTTCAGCGTGTGGCGGCTCGAGCGGGGCGAGCCACCGGTGCGCGCCGCCGACGGGCTCGAGCCGGAGGCGTCCGCCGACCTGGAGCCATGACCGGTACGCCCGATGGCGCCCAAATGCGGGGGTGGCACGAGCCCCGTCCCGTCGCCATCATACGGGGGACCATTGCCGCGCCCTTCCGGGCCCAGAGAGACGTGTGACCGAGCAGACCAGCGAAGGCCGGGCGGGCGAGACGCTGCCGTCGTCGCGCCCCGATGTCCACCTGTGGACCTGCGGGCGGGACGGCGTGTGCACGGACGCCGCCCCGCCGCCCGCCAGCGGGCCCCGCCCGGCGGCGCGCGGGATGCACCGGTGGCCGCCGCCCAACGCCGTCCACGCCAGCGACGCCGAGCGCCGGCGGGCGGTGCACCGCCGGGCGATGGAGCGGGGCGAGCCGTTCGAGGTCGAGTACCGCCTCCGCGACGAGGCCGGCGACTGGCGGTGGATGCTCGAGCGCGGGGTCCCCTCGTTCGACGCCTCCGGCCGGTGCACCGGCCTGGCCGGCGCCGCCTTCGACGTCACCCGGCGCCGCCACGCCGAGCAGGAGCTGCTCCGCAGCCGGGAGAACCTCCGCCTGGCCCTGCGGGCCGGGAACATGGGCACCTGGGTGTGGGACCGGCGGACCGACCGGGTCGTCCGCGACCACAACCTCCAGCGCCTCTACGGGCTCGACCCCGACCCGGCCGCCGGGACCTTCGAGGAGTGGATCACCCTGGTCCACCCCGACGACCGGGCGCGGCTGCTCGAGGAGGTCGCCCGTAGCGTCGCCGAGGGCGGCACCTACGAGCTCGAGCACCGGATCGTGCGCCCCGACGGCGAGCTGCGCTGGCTCGAGCGGCGGGGCGAGGCGTACCACGACGACTCCGGCGAGGTGGCGGGCACCCGGGGGCTGGTCGTCGACATCACCGACCGCAAGCGGGCCGAGGAGGAGCGGGACCGGCTCCTGGCCGCCGAGCAGGCGGCCCGCCGGTCCGCCGAGCTGGCCGCCGGCCGGCTGGCCCGGCTCCAGGCCATCACCTCGGGGTTGGCCGAGGCGCGCACGTCGACGGACGTGGCCGAGGTGGTCGTCGTCAACGTCGCCGAGGGCCTGGGTGCCGGCAGCGGGGCGGTGTGCCTGGTGACCGACGACGGCGAGAACCTCCGGGTCGTCCGCCACGTTGGTTACGAGGAGCGCACGATCGAGCGGTTCCTGACCTTCCCCCTCGACGCCGACCTGCCGCCCAGCGAGGCGGCCCGCACCGGGGAGCTGGTGCTGCTCGGCTCGCTCCGGGAGAGGAACGAGCGCTACCCCGTGCTCCGGGAGGTGCCGAGCCGCAACGAGTCGTCCGCCAGCGTGCCGCTGACGGCGTCCGGGCGGCCGGCCGGCGTCATCGCCCTGGGGTGGCCCGAGCCGAGGTGCTTCGACGAGGACGACCGGGCCTTCCTGGTGGCGGTCGGCCAGCAGGCCGGCTCCGCCCTCGACCGCGCCGCGTTCCACGAGGCGGAGCAGGAGCGGGCGCGGCGCCAGAGCTTCCTGGCCGAGGCCAGCCGCGTGCTCGGGTCGACGCTGGACCACACGGCGGCGCTGTCCGAGGTGGCCGCCCTCGCCGTGCCCACGGTGGCCGACGCGTGCTCCATCCACCTGGTGGACGACGGCGAGCTGGTGCCGGTGGCCATCGAGCACGTCGACGGGCGGGGCCGGGGGGAGGCGGGGCCGCCCTCGCCCCTCTCCTGCCTGGGCGTGGCGCCGATCCTCCGGGTGGTGGAGCAGGGCGCCCCGCTGCTCCTCGGGACCATGGACGACGCCGACGGCCGGGCCGGGGCCGAGGCCGACGACGCCGCCTCCGCCCTGCGACGGGCAGGCGTCCGGTCGGCTCTGGCCGTCCCGATCCGGGCGGGCGACGAGGCGCTCGGCGTGGTGGTCGTGGCCATGGGCGCCTCGGGCCGGCGCTATCGGCCGACCGACGTGGCGTTCGTCGAGGACCTGGCCGGGCGGGCGGCGTCGGCCGTGGTGAACGGCCGCTCCCACCAGGCGCGCACCGCCATCGCCCACACCCTCCAGCGCAGCCTCCTGCCGCCCGAGGTCCCGGTGCTCCCGGGCCTCGAGGTCGCCGCCCGGTACCGGCCGGTGGGCACCGACGCCGAGGTGGGCGGCGACTTCTACGACGTCTTCGCCACCGGCGGTGGACGGTGGGGCGTGGTGATCGGCGACGTGAGCGGCAAGGGCATCGCGGCGGCGTCGCTCACCGCCCTGGCCCGGTACACGGTGAAGACGGCCGCCCGGTGGGAGAGCAGCCCGTCGGGCGTGCTCGACGTGCTCAACAAGACCGTGCTGGACGAGGGCCCCGCCGAGCGGTTCTGCACCGTCGCCCTGGGCCTGGTCCGGTACGGCATGGACGGCGTCCGCATCGGGTTGTCGTGCGCCGGGCACCCGCAGCCCCTCCTGCTCGGCCGCGACGGCTCGGTGCGCCCGGTGGGCGAGCACGGGACGGCCGTGGGCCTGGTGGAGCACCCGCGCCTGGCCGACGTCACCTTCACCATCGATCCCGGCCACACGCTCGTGCTCTTCACCGACGGCGTGGTCGAGGCGCGCTCGGCCGAGGGCCGCTTCGCCGACGGCGTGCTCGAGGCGGCGTTGGCCTCGTGCGCCGGCCAGCCTGCCGAGGAGGTGGCCGACGCCATCGAGCGGACGCTGCTCGAGTTCGTGGGCGGCCGGCCCCGTGACGACACGGCCCTGCTCGTCATCCGCCGCCCGCCCGGCTCGTTCCACCAGCACGTGGTGCCCTCGGCCAGCAGCGTCGTCCGGGCCCGGCGGCGCCTCCAGTCGTGGCTCGAGGCCCGCCTGCCCGACGAGCCCGAGCTGGTGGAAGACGTGGTGATCCTGGCCAACGAGCTCACCACCAACGCCGAGCGGGTGGCCCGCACGGCCGCCGACGTGCACGTGTCGATCGACGACCGGCGGGTGCTGGTGGACGTGTCGGACGACGGTGCCGGGTTCGACGCCCTCCTCCCCCCGGTCCACCCGCCGCCGGTGGACACGCCGGGCGGCCGGGGGCTCCACATCGTCGCCCGGCTGGCCGACGACTGCGCCGTGCGGTCGGCGTCGTCGGGGGCGCTGGTGCGGTGCGAGCTGCTCCGGGGGCGCCGCCGGCGCTGATCCCGCGCAGGGAACGCCTACGGTGGCCCCCCGTCGCCCGGGTGGCGGAACTGGCCAGACGCGGGGGGCTTAAACCCCTCTGGCCCGCGAGGGCCGTGCGGGTTCGAATCCCGCCCCGGGCACCTCTCCTCAGCCGGCGCGCCGGCTCCGGCGGCGCCGGCTCAGGCGGCAAAGTCGGGCGGATAGCGCCCCGATCTGACGCCGGAACCGAGGTCCCGGCGGGAGCGCGCCGCCGGCCGGCGGCGCCGGCTCAGGCGGCGGACTCGGCCGGGGCCGGCGCGCCCGGGCCGGGGAGCGAGGGCGACAGCCCGGCCAGCAGGGACCGCCGGCACGCCGCCGCCTCGTCGCCGGCCAGGCCGTTGGCCAGCACCAGCCCGTCCACCAGGTCGGCCAGGACGGCGGACGGCGGCCGCCCCCGTGACGCCACGGCCACCGCCACCACCGCGCCGGTCGACGTGCGCCGCAGCGTGCGCCGCGCCCCGGGGAGGACCGGCGGCGTGCGGAACCCGGGCGACGCCAGGCCCAGCCGCCGGCCCTCGGCCGCCACCCGCCGGGCAAGCTCCCAGAACCGGGGCGCTCGTTCCGTCTCCACGGGCCGATGGTCGCACCCGGGTGTGACAGCGGGGCCGGCGGCGGCGACCGGTCCACGGCCGCGTCACACCCCTCCCCTACCCTTTGGCGCGTGGACGGCGACGGGGCGCTCACGCCGACCCAGGCCAGGGCCCTCACCGGGCTGCTGGGGTGGGGCGCTCCCCGCCCCACCTTCGACGCCGGCCTCGCCCTGGCCCTGCGCGACGAGATGGAGACGGCCCTGGCCGGCGTGGCCGATGCCCTGGGCCACCAGCAGCTCGGCGTCACCAAGCGGGCCCTGTCCCAGGTGCACGCCTGCGAGCGCCATGCCATGAGCGAGGAGGCGGTCCCGTTCGGGTGGTCGCCGGTCACGGCGGTGGGCGCCGTCGCCCACAAGGCCATCGAGCTGTCCGCCACCATGCGCACGCCGCCGCCGCCCGAGGAGCTGGTCGACGTCGCCCTCGACCGCCTGGCCGCCGATCAGGACCGGGGGCCCGGGGCCTGGCTCCTCACCGCCGATCCGGTCGAGGTGGCCGAGCTGCGGGGCGCCGCCCTCGACCGGGTGCTGAAGTTCGCCGACGAGTTCCCGCCGATCAAGCGGTCGTGGCGCCCCCGCCTGGAGTCGAGCCTGTCGGCGTCCCTGTGCGCCGACCGCATCTGGCTGCGGGGCAGGGTCGACCTGGCGCTGGGGCGGCCCGTCGGCACGACCGCAAACGTCCTCATCGTGGACTTCAAGACGGGCAGGCCGGGTCGGGCCTGCGCCGACGACCTCCGCTTCTACGCCCTGCTGGAGACGCTGCGGGCCGGCGTCCCGCCCTTCCGCGTGGCCAGCTGGTACCTCGACTCGGGCCAGTACCACGCCGAGGACGTCACCGAGGACCTGCTGCGCAGCGCCGCCCGCCGCACCGTCGACGGGGCCCGCGCCCTGTACGAGCTGCGCATGGGCGGCCGCCGGGCCGAGCTCGCCCCCGGCCCGGCCTGCGGCTACTGCCGCGAGCGCGCCGCCTGCACGGGCGCCGCCACGTGGGCCGACCAGCGCCGGGCCCTCGGCCTCGACGCCTGACGACGGCGTCCCGGAGAACTAGAGACCGGGGGCTACAGGACCCACTGCTTCAGGTAGTCGTCGCGGCGCTCGACCCACTCCTCCGACGTGATGGCGTAGCGCACATGGTCCTCCCAGCGGCCGTCGATCTCCAGGTAGCGCAGGGCCGTGCCCTCGTCGCGGAGGCCGAGCTTGGACGCGACCCGGCGGCTGGGCCCGTTCCGCGGGATGATGGCGATCTGCAACCGGTGCAGGTCGAGCTCCTCGAACGCGAACCGGAACGCCACCACCGCCGCCTCCGGGGTGTAGCCCCGCCCGGCCTGGGCCTGGTCGATCCAGTAGCCGACGTAGGCGTTCTGGAAGGCGCCCCGCTGCACGCCGTTCAGGTTGATCTCGCCGGCGAAGCGGTCGGCCACGAAGATGCCGAACCCGTAGCCGCTGCCCATCTGGCGCTCGCGGTCCCGGGCGCCGCAGCGGGCGGCGAACGCCCGTGCGTCCTCCACCACGTCGGGGTGGCCCGGTGACGAGCGGGGCTCCCAGCGGGTGAGCCAGTCGCGGCAGCGGCGGCGGACCTCCCGCCACTGCTCGAAGTCGGCGGGGACCATCGGGCGCAGGAGGACGCGCCGGCCCCGCAGCTCGAGCGGCAGCGACCGGATCACCGGGCCGCCCCGATGGCGGCCAGGGTGGCCGGGTCCTCGAGCGACGACAGGTCGCCCGGGTCTTCGCCCACCGCCACCGCCCGCACGGCCCGGCGGAGCACCTTGGCGTTGCGGGTCTTGGGGAGGGCGCCCACGAAGCGCACGGCCGACGGGCGGAACGCCTTGCCCAGCGCATCGGCCACCACGTCGGCCAGCTCGGCCCGCAGGGCGTCGTCGGGCTCGACGTCCGGAGCCACCACCACGAAGCACCACAGCGCCTCGCCCTTGACCTCGTCGGGCACGCCCACGGCCGCCGCCTCGACCACGGCCGGGTGCGACACCAGCGCCGACTCCACCTCGGCCGGGCCCAGGCGCTTGCCCGCCAGCTTTATGGTGTCGTCGCTGCGCCCGTGGAGGAACCAGGCGCCGTCGTCGTCCACCGACGCCCAGTCACCATGCACCCACACGTCGGGCCAGCGGCTCCAGTACGTCTCGAGGTAGCGCTCGGGGTCGTTGTACAACCCGCGCGTCATCCCCGGCCACGGTCGGGTGCACACCAGCTCGCCCACCCGGCCGCGCACCGGCCTCCCCTCCTCGTCGTAGACGTCCATGGCCATGCCCAGGGCCGGCCCGCCGAGGGACGTGGGCTTGATGGCGTCGACGGCGATGTGGGGGGTCAGGAAGCAGGCGCCCACCTCGGTGCCTCCCGACACGTTCACCACCGGGCGGCGCCCGCCTCCCACCACCTCGAAGTACCACCGCCACGGGCCCGGGTTCCACGGCTCCCCGGTCGACGCCAGCACCCGCAGGGCCGACAGGTCGTGGGCCTTCACCGGCGCATCGCCGTGGGGCATCAGGGCCCGGACGAAGGTCGGGCTGAGGCCCACCACGGTGACGCCCCGGCCCTCGAGGAACCCCCACAGCCGGTCGGGCCCGGGCCAGTCGGGTGCGCCGTCGTAGAGGGCGAGGGTGGCGCCCGTCGACAGGGCGCCCACGACCTCCCACGGGCCCATGATCCACCCCATGTCGGTGAGCCAGAACAGGGTGTCGGCCGACGTCAGCTCGAACTGGAACGCCGCCTCCTCCGCCACCTTCACGCCGAAGCCGCCGTGGACGGCGACCGTCCCCTTGGGCCGGCCCGTGGTGCCCGACGTGTAGGCGATGAACAGGGGGTGCTCGCTGTCCACCGTGCGGGTGGGGAACGGCGCGGCGGCCGGTCCCGGCCACGGCAGCCACCCGCCGGGCAGCGGCGCCGCCCCCTCGCCGCCGGCGCTTCCCAGGCGGCGCACGACGACCACCGTCTCGAGGGTCGGGACGGCAGTCGCGGCCTCGGCCGCCACCGACGCCATGTCGACCAGCCGCCCCCGGCGCAGCGTGCCGTCGGCGGTGACGAGGGCCCTGGCCCCCGCGTCGACCAGCCGGCCGACGACCGCCGGCGCGCCGTAGCCGCTGAACAGCGGGAGGAAGACGGCGCCCACCTTCATGATCCCGAAGAGGGCGGCCACCGTCTCGGGGAGCATGGGCAGGAAGACCCCGACCCGGTCCCCCTCGCCCACGCCCCGGGCGGCCAGCAGCTCCGCCAGCCCGTCGGCCTCGGCCCGCAGCTCGGCCCACGTCCACCGGCGGGTCTCGCCGTCCTCGGCCTCCCACACGAGGGCGGGCCCGTGGGGGTCGGCGGCGGCGTGGCGGCCGAGGCACAGCTCGGCCACGTTCATGCGCCCGCCGTTGAACCAGGTGGCCCACGGGATGCCCCGGCTGGTGTCGAGCACCGACGAGTACGGCGTCGCGAAGGGGACGTCCAGGAAGCGGACGACGGCGTCCCAGAACCACTCCGGCTCGTCGACCGACCGCGCCCGCAGCTCGGCGAAGTCGCCCACACCCTCGGCGGCCATGAACCGACCGAGGTTGGTGCCGGCGATGTCGTCGGGTGGGAACCACACCGCGTCCGCCGGCCCGTCCGTCACGGTCGCAGGATAGGTACTCCGCACGCGCCACGACGGGGCCGTGCCCGACCCATCTCGCCGCCCGCTTCCTGCACCAGGAATCGACCACCAGCGGTCGGTTCCTGGTGCAAGAACGCTCGCCCCGGTCCGCCGGAGCGGCTCAGGCGGACGGCTCGGCGGCGTCGCCGCTGCGGGCCTCGACCTGGTCGCGGACCTGGCGCTTGAGGCGGGCCAGGATGGCGCCCATGCCCCGCAGGCGGAGCGACGAGATCACCTCGGCCAGCCCCATGCGCGTGTAGAAGTCGTTGGGGGTGGCCAGCACCTCCTCGGCGGTGGCGCCGTCGAGGCCGCCGGCCAGGATCCCGGCGAAGCCCCGGGTGGTGGGCGCCTCCGCCGGCACGTCGAACCACAGCCGCACCCGGCCGTTGTCCTGCACCTTGGTGGCCAGGAAGAACGGCGTCTGGCACTCGGGCACCTGCTCCATGGCCTGGCGGTTGCCGGCCAGGTGGGGCGGCAGGGGCGGCAGCTGGCGGGAGTAGTCGAGGAGGGCCTGGACCCGCAGCTCCTTGGGCGCGCCGGCGAACAGGTCGACGATGCGCTGGAGCCGTTCGGGGGCGGCCGTCGTCACCCTCCCATCATCCCACCGGTTGTCGGTAGGGTGCGCGGGTAGCCCGAGCGAGGAGAGTGCCGAGATGCCCGTCCCCCCGGATCCGTCCCCCGAGCTCCAGCAGTACGCCCGCCCCGAGGTGCTGGTCACCACCGGGTGGCTGGCCGAGCACCTCGACGACCCCGACGTGGTGATCGTCGAGTCCGACGAGGACGTGCTGCTCTACGACACCGGCCACATCCCCGGTGCCGTCAAGGTCGACTGGCACCTCGACCTGAACGACCCCGTCACCCGCGACTACGTGGACGGCGAGAAGTTCGCCGCCCTCATGTCCCGGCACGGGATCTCCCGGGACTCCACCGTGGTGTTCTACGGCGACAACTTCAACTGGTGGGCCGCCTACGCCCTGTGGGTCTTCACCCTGTTCGAGCACCCCGACGTCCGCCTCCTCAACGGCGGTCGCATGAAGTGGACGGAGGAGGGCCGGCCGATGACCACCGACGTCCCGTCCCGCCCGCCCGCCGACTACCCCGTGGTGGAGCGCAAGGACCCGGCCATCCGGGCCTTCCGCGACGACGTGATGGACCACGTGGACGCCAAGGGGCGGCTGGTGGACGTGCGCTCCCCCGGCGAGTACTCCGGCGAGCTGCTGCACATGGCCGACTACCCCCAGGAGGGCGCCCTGCGGGGCGGCCACATCCCCGGCGCGTCCAGCGTCCCGTGGAAGCGGGCCGCCAACGACGACGGGACCTTCAAGACGCCCGACGAGCTGCGGGCCATCTACGCCGACGAGCAGGGGATCTCCCCCGATGACGACGTGATCGTCTACTGCCGCATCGGCGAGCGCTCCAGCCACACGTGGTTCGTCCTGCACCACCTGCTCGGCTACCCGACGGTGCGCAACTACGACGGCTCGTGGACCGAGTGGGGCAACCTCGTCCGTGCGCCCATCGAGCGCTGACCCCACGACGAATCCCCGAAGGGCATTCCGTGGGGTAGGACAACGAAGCGCCGGGCGACCAGCCCGGCGACGACGCCTCTCCGGCGGGCGTCAGCCCGCCTGGGAGGTCAGCCCGCCTGTTCGGGGTCGCAGAGGAAGCGGTAGACGCCGGCCAGGGCCTTGTCCCAGCTGGCGTGGTTGGCGCTGATGTCGGCCAGGCCCTGGCGGGCCAGGCGCCGGCGCAGCTCGACGTCCACCACCAGCCGCTCCAGCCCGTCCACCACGCCGTCCACCGTCTGCTCGACCAGCAGGCAGTTCTCCTCGTCCTTCAGCAGCCACCGGAAGTTGGGGCTGTCGAAGGCCACCACGGGGACGCCGCACGCCATGAGCTCGAGCGGCAGGTACGACGGGTGCTTGGACACGGTGAGGGCCAGGCCCACGTCGCACGTCCGGTAGAACGGCCCGGTGGCGCGGTAGTCGAGCAGGCCGAGGTGGTTCACGACCGTGTCGAGGTCGCGCCCGCCGGGCTGGGCCCACGACCCGGCGGCGACGATGCGGACCCGGTCGCCCAGGCGCTCCTTCAGCTCCTGGAGGGCGACCGACGCCAGCTCCCAGCAGTTCCGCCAGTGGCCGGCCCGGGCGTACACGAACACGGTGGCGGGGCGGTCGGGCGAGGGCTCGGGGCGGTCGTCGGCGTGGAAGATGGTCCGGTCGACGGCGGGCACGAAGTGCTGGCCCACGCCGGCGTACTCCGTCCGGTACACCCGCTGGAGCACCTCGGTGTTGCACAGCCCGTACAGGCCCAGCCGGTAGCTCTCCTCGGCCAGCGCGTACATGGTCCCCGCGGGGTAGAAGACGGGCTCGAAGTCCTGGATCAGGTAGAACTTCCGGCGCGTCCCCTGGAAGCGGGACAGCTGGTAGGCGGTCAGCCACAGGGTCGAGATCGACACGTCGGCAGGCGGGATCTTCTCGAACGCCTCGGGCAGCCACACGTCGTGGAAGTGGATGGGGCTGTCGGAGATGGCGGGGAACGCGGCGGCGATGGCCGAGCGCACGAACCGCTCGGGGCCCCGCCCCCACACCACGAAGCGGTTCACCACGCCGTGGTTGCGGGCCAGGTGGTCGGCGATGCGGAAGGCGGTGTTGATGCCCCCGTAGAACGGGCTGTCCAGCTCGGGGATGAACCAGTTCACCGTCTCGGGCTCGAACGGGGCCCGGTTGGCGGCGTGGAGCGCCCGGTTGGCCACCACGTCGGCCTCGCCGGCCCGGCAGTCCCGGGCGTACTGGGTGGCCTCCTGGGCGTCGCTCTGCTGGCGGAACACCTCGAAGGTGCGCTCCAGGGCCCCGGCGATCAGCTGCGGCGCCGTCTTGTCGTCCTTCGACCGCAGCTCCGGCTGGCGGTGGCGGAGCGACAGGTTGGGCGAGTAGTAGGGGTCGCCGCCGAAGAGCCACGCCTGGTAGCGCCAGTAGCTCATGTAGAAGTCGTCCTTGGGGACGCCTTCCCCCCGCGTGGCGGACTCCAGGTGGCGCAGGGCCGCGAACGGGCTGCACACGTTGCGCAGGCCGGTGATGCGCAGGTCGAGGCACAGGGCGACGTCGCTCCCGCACAGCACGAACCGCTCGTCGAACCCGCCCACCGACTCGAACGACTCCCGGCGCACGGCCATGCAGGCGCCGGTGACGGCGAGCACGTTGCGGTACCAGGCGGTGGGCCCGAGCAGGCTGTCCGAACCGGGCTCCATGCCCTGGAAGACATGGTCGGCGAAACCGGTGAGGCCGAGGATCGTGCCCGCGAACTGGAGGCGGCCCTCGGTGTCGAGGAGCTGGAGGCCCACGGCGCCGACGACCGGCTGCTGGGCCCAGCCCACCAGCTCGCGGAGCCAGCCGGGGTCGAGCACCTCGGTGTCGTCGTTGAGGAAGACGAGCACCTCGCCGCTCGCCAGCCGGGCCCCCCGGTTGTTCACCGCCGAGTAGTTGAACGGCTTGTCCCACCAGTCGACCCGCAGGTCGACGCCCCGGAACGACGCCTCGTACCACGCCTCGTTCCCGGGCGTGCGGGGCCCGTTGTCCACCACGACGACCTCGACCTCGGGGTAGTCCGTGGTGGCGATGCTCGCCAGGCAGCGGCGCAGGAGGGGGCGGTTGTGGCGGGTCGGGACGACGATCGACACCTTGGGCCACCGCTCCAGCTCCCAGCGCAGCCGCACGCAGGCGGCCGCCGCCTCGGCCCGGGCCGGCACGCCGGCCGCCGCCAGCCGTTCGGCCACGACCCGCACGGCCGCCGCCGTGATCTCCTCGCCGCGGCGGCGGGTGAGCGACGCCAGCACCCGGGGCACGCGCGCGGCGTTCTCGACCGCCAGGTCGGCCCGCAGCAGCAGGTCCCACCACGCCGCCTCGCCGGTCTCCGGGCGCATCCCGCCGACGGCCAGGAGGCGGGACAGGCGCACGGCGAACGACGACCCGGCGAAGTTGGCACCGAGCAGCATCTCGGGGGACCACGACGGCCGGAACCGGGGGCGGTGGCGGCCCCGGGCCCCGCCCAGGAGGTCGTCGTCCCAGTAGACGACGTCCACCACGGGGTCGCGCGTGGCGACGGTGGCCACCTCGTACAGGCAGTCGGGCGCCAGCACGTCGCCGGCGTTGACCCACAGCACGAAGGTGCGGGCGGCGGTGGGCCCGTCGGGGCCGGTGCCGACGTCGGCCGACACGACCGTGTTCAGGTGGCCGAGCTGGGCGGCCAGGCCGCCGACGACCCGAAGGCCCGAGCACCGCTGGTCGTCGCCGGTGACGTCGGAGCGGTGCTCGGAGAGGACGATGGCGCTCCACTGCTCCCATGACTGGCGCCGCAGCGAGGCGAGGGTGCGGCGCAGGTCGCCCTCGCCGTCGTCGAGCACCACCACCCGGAAGTGCACGGGGCGCGCCGCGTAGTGGGACAGGTGGCGCTGGGTGCCCAGGGCGTCGGGCGTGGCGGCGTGCTCGGCGCGCCACTCGGTGTAGGTGGGCGGGCGGCGCTGGTCCTCGGGGCGGTGCGCCTCCCAGTGGTCCTTGAGCCGGATCGTCGCCGAGCGGGCCTCGTTGACGGCCGCCCCGGCCAGGCCGCCCAGCCGGCGCCGGCGGCTCCCTCGCGGCAGCAGGCGCCCGGCGAGCCGACGGGCCTGGCCCTCCAGGGCCTGGGCCAGCTCCTCGGCGGACCGTCCGGCGTCGCCGCCCGGTCGCCCGCGGTCGCTCACCGAGGCGGCCCGGGGCGACGGACGCGCCGTAGGAGCAGCCCTCGCACGGTCCGCTCCCTGGGCACGATGGATCGTTCTAGCACGGGGCCCCCGAGCCGCTCTAGAGCGCCCGTCCTAGCCGGCCGCGATGTGGCCCAGCGGCGCCTCGACGGTCTTCCCGTCGCACCCCTCGTCGAGCGAGAGGAACTGGGCGTTGCCGTCCTTGCAGGCGAACAGCGGCTTGGTCTCCACGCCGGCGGGCGGCTGGGCGTACAGGTACCCGTTCACGCCCAGCCGGTTCGTCCCCTCGCACTGCTGGAGCGAGACGAAGCGGTCGGCCCCGGCGCCGGTGAGCGTGCCGTCGGCGCCGATGGTGAGCGGACCGCGCTGGCAGGCGTAGAGCGGGACCCGGCCCTCGCCCAGGGCGACGTCCAGCAGCCCGAGGACCTCGGGGTCGTCGTCGCCGTCACGGATCGACTGGGGGACGAACCCCGTCGTGGCCCAGTACGAACCGCCCGCCTGGTACTGGAGGAGCGGCATCCGCTTGTTGTCGAGGTCCAGCGTGAGCGCCCGCAGCTGCCAGGTGTCGGGCGTCTGGCCGCCACCGCCGAACCACACCCGCAGCCCGTCCCTCATGACGTCGCCCGCCACCTTGCCCTCGGGCGAGCGCACCAGGCCCGGCTCGAAGTTGAGCGGGAGCCCGGTGAGGTTGGTGTCGACCGTTCCCAGGTGCTCCCACGTCCCGCCGCCGGCCAGCATCTCGGCCATCGGCATCCGGTAGAGCCCGAAGTTGTAGGTCTCGTTCTTGTCCTTGGGGCCGGTGCCGGCCCGGAACTCCAGGGCCTGCGCCGAGTACACCATCGCCGGCTGGACGGAGTCGTCGAACGCGAAGTCGTTCTTCCAGTAGGCCGGGGCGCCCTGCTGCGAGATGGTGCGGGCGGGCGAGAACCTGATGCCGTCGTTCGACTCCGCCACCACCGCCCGCGACGCGTAGGGGTTGGCCGGGTCGGCCCGGCGGTCCCAGGTGGTGTCGATCCACAGCAGCGTGACGGCCGCCCCGCCCCTGCTCCACGCCGCCGGGAGGCCGGCGCCGTAGGTCCCCGGCACGTTGCGGACCTTCTGGCGGATCATCGGGTTGTGGCGGTCGTGCTGGCCGTCCCAGTTGATGCCGTCGGTGGAGAACACCACCCCGGTGCTGTTGTTCGACCCGCCGCCCGTCGCCTCGTTGGTCGACGTGTAGTACATGGCGTAGGTGTAGGTCTGCCCGTTCGGGCCCGGCCACTGGCCCTTGATCACGGTGGGGTGGCACACCCCGAAGCTGTCCCAGTCGCTGGTGCCCGGCCGCCCCGTCTGGAGCACCGACCTGCGGTTCGTGTACTGCTTCGTCGTCTTGTCGTACTCCTGGTACCAGATGTTGTCGGTGGCCGCCTCGGGTCGGGCGCTGCACCACCAGGCCTTCACCACGTTGCCCTCGTCCATCACCGCCGGGCTGTAGTTGTACGACGCCGGCTCCACGGGGATGTTCTCGGCGCCGGCGGGCGGCGCCGGCGTGAAGGGGCTGGGGACGTCGGCCGCCTCCTCGCCGCCCCCGGCGGAGTCGTCCCCGCCGCCGCAGGCGGCGACGAGGGTGAGCGACGTCAGGACGGCACCGATCAGGCGACGCTGCACGTGGGTGTCCTCTCTTCTGCGGATCGTGCGGATGGGAGTGGGGTGGCCGCCCCCGACGGCGGGCGGCACGGGCGGGGCATCCGGTGTCGACGGCCGGCGTCGTCCCGCTGCTTCACGGGTCCCGCCGCCGGTGCACCGCCCAACAGGTTAAGCACGCAGCGAGCCGGTCAGCGCGCTCCGAGCACCCGGCGGGCCTTGCCGGCCGCCCGGCGCAGGACCAGATGCGCCCCGCCGTCCCGGTACGTGGCCGCCACCATCCGCGGCGCCGCCGACAGCCAGCGGGCCCGTCGCCCGACCACCGACAGGGCCGGCGCCGGGGCGTTCCTGCCGGCGGCGAGGTCGGGCGCGCGCCGCGGGTCGCGGCAGAACGCCAGGAGCGGCTCGAGGGCGTTCTCCCAGGTGAAGCGGGGAGCGACGCGGGCGACGTTCTCGCGGCACTCCTTGGCCCGCCGGTCGTCGGCCAGGAGGTCGAACAGTGCCTCCGCCAGGGCCTCCTCGTCGCCCGGCGGGACGGCGGCGCCCAGGTCCTCGTCGGCGATCAGGTCGGCGAAGGCGTCGCCGCCGGTGGCGACGACGGGCAGCCCGGCCCACAGGTAGTCGAGCATCCGGCTGCGGAACGAGTACGCCGTCTCGACGTGGTCCAGGTGGGTGCTCACCCCCACGTCCGCCTCCAGCAGGAAGTCGGCCCGGGACTCGTAGTCGACCCAGCCCTCGTTGAAGAACACCGACGTCCCGACCAGGCCGAGCTGCTCGGCCAGCCGGCGCAGCTCGGTGGCCACCCGCATCCCGGGGATGTCGGGGTTGGGGTGCTGGAGGCCGAGGAAGTAGAGCCGCACGTTCGGGACGCGGTGGCGGAGGCGGTCGACGGCCCGGACCAGGGTCAGCGGGTCCAGCCAGTTGTAGACGCCGCCCGCCCACAGGATCACCTTGTCGTCCCAGCTGATCCCGGGGACGACGCCCCGGACCACCGGGTGGGCCTTCTGCGGCGCGGCGCCGGGCAGTCCGAACGGCACCACGTCCACGAGCGACCGCAGGGTCGGGTCGGCGTCGTAGTTCGCCGGGTTGACGCGGCCGAGGGCGGCCAGCCCCCCGAGCCAGAAGTCCCGCTGTCGCTCGGACGCGCACAGGAAGAAGTCGCCCCGCCGGAGCTGCTCGTTCAACACCTCGGTGAGGCGACGGACGGTGCCGTCGCGCACCGCCGGCGCCTGCCCCCGCGTCTGCTCGAAGTTCTCGAGGTGGAACGGGTCGTAGACGTCGGCGACCAGCACCTTGGGCGAGTCGTTCAGGAACGGGTGGTCGTGCAGCAGGCCGCCCTGGAACACCAGCACGTCGCACCACCGCTCCAGGCGGCGCATCCCGCCGGCCGAGACCGACGAGGCGTGGAACCGGGAGTGGAACCGCTCGCACGCGCCGGTGGTGGCGAGCTCCACCTCGTGCTCGCCGCCCAGGGCCTCGGCCATGTGCCAGGCCCGGATGGCGGGCCCGGCCATGCGCCTGGTGAGCGGCTCGGGGGTGACCACCGCGATGCGCCGACCCGACTGTCCTCCCACGGCCCGCACGTTAGGGCCTGCGCGCCGGGCCCGCCCGGGGGAACGATTAGGCTCCCGGCTCGATCTCGACGGGGATGCGACGCCCGGGGGCGGAGCAGAGGAGGCGAATGAGACACGGGGCCGAGATCGACCTCCCCAACCCGGACACGAGCCATGCCCTCCTCGTCGAGCTGACCGGGCCGGACCGTCGCGTGCTGGACGTCGGCTGCGGCGCCGGCCATCTGGGCCGCGCCCTGAAGGCCCGGGGCTGCCGGGTCGCCGGCGTGGAGATCGACGAGGCGGCCGCCGAGGCGGCCGCCGAGGTCCTCGACGAGGTGCTCATCGGTGACGTGGACGAGCTCGACCTGGTCCGCCATTTCGGCAAGGAGAGCTTCGACGTCGTGGTGTTCGGCGACGTCCTGGACCGCGTCGCCGACCCCGTCGCGACCCTGCGGAGGGTGCGCCCGCTTCTCGTCGACACGGGGGCGGTCGTGGCCTCCATCCCCAACGTCGCCCACGGCGCGGTGCGCCTCGCTCTGCTGAAGGGGCGATTCGACTACCGGCCGCTCGGCCTGCTGGACGCCACCCGCGTGCGCTTCTTCACGCGGGGCTCGGTGTACGAGACCTTCCGGGAGGCCGGCCTGGTCCCGGTGGACGTGCGCCGCACGACGGCCGGGGTGTTCGACACCGACATCGACGTCCGCCGGGAGGAGTTCGACGAGGGCGTCGTCGACGCCGTCGAGGGCGACCCCG
>DATLFN010000046.1 GCA_035540975.1 Acidimicrobiales bacterium | reverse complement strand
CGGCGGCGCGGCCGTCGACCTGGCGGCCGCGCCGGACGGCAAGGGCTACTGGGTGGCGTCGGCCGGCGGCGCGGTCAACGCCTTCGGCGGCGCCGCGGCCCACGCTGCCGTGCCCGCCCCCCCGGCGCCCGTCTCCGGCATCGAGGCGACGCCCTCGGGCGACGGACTGTGGCTCTCCACCGGGGGCCGGCTCCTGGGCGACTTCGGCGTCACCTGCTACGCCCTCCAGGGCACGACGGCGTCCGGCGCGCCGGTGGCGCCCGACGTCGTCGCCGTCGACCCCCGCACCGTCCCCCTCGGCAGCGAGATCTTCGTCTCCGGCGTCGGCGTGCGACGCGCCCTCGACACGGGCGGCGCCGTCAAGGGCCGGCGGCTCGACATCTGGAACGCCTCGGCCGACTTCTGCCGGGAGTTCGGTCACCAGCGGCTTCCCGCCTACGTCATGGCCTGACGTCACGACGCGGCGGCCGGCGCGGCACGCGCCGGCCGCCGCGGCCCGTCACGGCGTGACGTCGTCGATGGGGTCGCGCTGGTCGGCCCGGGCCCGGACGCGGACCACCTTGTTGGTGGCGTTCAGGAAGGCCCGGGCGGAGGCCTCGACCACGTCGGTGGAGACGCCCCGGCCCGACACGCGCACGCCGTCCGCCTCGAGCTGGACGATCACGTCGCCCAGGGCGTCCACCCCGCCGGTCACCGACGAGACGTTGAAGTCGGTGAGCCGCGCCTCGACGCCGGTGGCGGCCTTGATGGACTTGCACGCCGCGTCGATCATGCCGTCGCCCTCGGCCGACGCCTCGGTCTTCTCGCCGTCGCGGGTCAGGACGACCCGCGCCCGCGGCACGCCCACGGTGCCGCCGGTGACCTCCAGCGACTCCAGCGTGAACGCCGAGTCGGTGCCGACGCCCCCGATCTCCTCGGCCACGATCGCCTCCAGGTCGGCCTCGGTGATCTGCACCTTCCGGTCGGCCAGCTCCTTGAAGCGCACGAAGGCGGCGTTGAGCGCGTCGCCCTCGACGTGCAGGCCCATCTTCTTCAGCGTGTCGCCGAAGGCGTGACGGCCGGAGTGCTTGCCCAGCACGATCTGGCCGCCCTGGGCGCCGACCGACTCGGCGTCGATGATCTCGTAGGTGCTGGAATGGGAGAGCACGCCGTGCTGGTGGATGCCCGACTCGTGGGCGAAGGCGTTCCGCCCCACGACCGCCTTGTTGTACTGGACCGGGTAGCCGGTCAGGCGGCTCACCAGGCGGCTGGTGCGGGCCAGCTCCTCGGTGCGGACGCCGACCTCGATGCCGGGGAACTGGTCGGCGCGGATCCGCAGCGCCATCACCACCTCCTCCAGAGCGGCGTTGCCGGCCCGCTCGCCCAGGCCGTTGACGCAGACCTCGACCTGGCGGGCGCCCGCCTGGACGCCGGCCAGCGAGTTGGCGGTGGCCAGGCCGAGGTCGTTGTGGCAGTGGGTCGACGTGATGTAGTCGCCGGTGATGTTGCGGCGCACGTACTGGATCAGGGCGCCGAAGTCCCACGGGATGCCGTAGCCGACGGTGTCGGGGATGTTGAGCGTGGTGGCGCCCGAGTCGACCGCCGCCTGCAGCACCTCCATCATGAAGTCCAGCGGCGTGCGGGTGGCGTCCTGGGGGCTGAACTCGACGTCGTCGGTGTGCTCTCGGGCCCGGGCGACACCGGCGCGCGTCTCGGCCAGCACCTGGGCCGGCGTCATCTTCAGCATGTGCTCCATGTGGTTGGGGCTGGTCGAGATGAACACGTGGATGCGGGCCCGCTCGGCATGGCGCACCGCGTCCCAGCAGCGGTCCACGTCGGCCCGGTGCGTTCGCGAGAGCCCGGCGATGACGGGTCCGTGGACCTTCTTGGCGATGGCCTCGACCGCCTCGAAGTCCCCCTGGCTGGCGACCGGGAATCCCGCCTCGATGTAGTCGACGTTCAGGCGGGCCAGCTGCTCGGCGATCTCGAGCTTCTCGGCCACGTCGAGCGAGATGCCCGGCGACTGCTCACCGTCGCGCAGGGTGGTGTCGAAGATGATCACTCGCTCGGCCATTCGGCTCGTTCCTTTCACAGCGGAGGGAAACGCGGAAACAAAAAACCTCCTGGCCCGAAGGCGCAGGAGGCGAGGCGAGCCCCGGAGGGGAGCTCGCTCTACGTAAGGAGGAGGGTGCGGCAGGAGGCGCGGTGCGGACGCATCACGTGCCATCGTGGCAAACCGCGGGGTTGCCGTCAAGGTACGGTGTCGCCCATGGTGCGCCGGTCGTTCCGCCGGGGACTGCAGGTCGGCGTCGTCGTCGGGGTGGTGGCCGCCCTGGTGAAGCTGGTGATGCTCCGGCGGTCGTCCCGCGACGAGGGGCCGTCGGGCGCGCCGTCCTGGCCGCCGCTCCCCCCTGAGCCCGTCGAGGCGGAGCCGCCGATGCCGGTCGGCTCCGAGGGCGTCGCGCCGGGTGGCGAGGCCGCCGCCACCGCCGTCGAGGCTCCGCCCGCCGCCCCGGTCGCGCCGCCCGAGCCGCCGCCCGGCGCCGCTGTGGGAGAAGCGGGCGGGTTCCCCGAGGCCGTCGTCGACGCCGCCGTCGCGGCGGAGACCGACGTCGAGGCGGAGGCCGACGTCGCGGCGGAGACCGACTTCGCGGGCGGGTTCCCGGAGGCCGTCGTGGACGCCGACGTCGAGGCCGACGCCCCGCCCGACGCCGCCCCGCCCGAGACCGCCGCGCCCGAGGCCGCGGCCCCTGCCGGCGCCGCCGAGGTCGAGGCCGCGCCGGAGGCGGAGCGCGAACCGTTCGCCGACGCCGAGACCGGCACGCCGGCCGAGCCGCCGGGGGGCCCGGGGCCCGCGGCGCACCTCGAGCCCGACCCCGACTGGGAGGGCGGTGTCGACGAGGCGGCCCCGGCCGTACCCGAGCCGGCCACGCCGACCGACCCGACTGCCGAGCGGGGCTTCGCCCAGCCCACGCTCGAGACGCCGGCGGCGGGCCCCCTCGCCACCGGGGGCCTGGCGTCGGAGGCACCGGCACCGGGGACATGGGCCACCGCCCCGGACGACGACCGGCTGGACGCCGGGGCGGACGCCGCCGACGCGCCCGTCCCGTACGCGGCAGAGCAGCACCCCGTTCCGCAGGCCGAGCGCCAGCCGGACCCGGACCCGGAGCCGGAGCCGGAGCCGGAACCGGAGCCGATCGCCGAACAGCCGGCACCGGAGCCGGAGCGGCCCGCCGCCCAGACGGCCCCGCGGGCGCCGGCCGGCGCCGTCACGAAACGGGTGCGCAAGGCCCGGCCCGGCGCCGCCGACGTCCCACCGATGGCTGCCGCGCCACCGGCGGAGGAGCCGTCCGGCACCACCACGCCGGCCACCCCGGCCCGGGCCCGGCGGGTGCGCAAGGCGGGGGCCCGCCGCGTCCGGGTGGTGGAGCCGTGGGTCGAGGCCGTGGACAAGGCCTGCCCGACCACCCACCCGGTGAAGGCGAAGCTGTCCAGCATGCTGTACCACCTGCCCGGGATGGCGGCATACAACCGCACCCGGCCCGACCGCTGCTACGTCGACGGGGAGTCGGCCGAGGCCGACGGGTTCATCCGGGCCAAGCGGTAGCCCGCCGGCGCCGTCACCGCGGCCTCAGAGCGAGACGCTGTGGACGTCCAGGATGCCGGGCGACGAGCGCAGGCGCTCCAGCACCGCCTCGGGGAGCGCCGTGTCGGTGGCCAGGACCATGAGGGCCGTGTCGCCGGCCGGCGAGCGCCCGAGGGCCATGTCGGCCAGGTTCACCTGCGCCTCGGCCACCGCCCCGGTGACGAGCGCGGCCATCCCGACGCGGTCGTCGTTGCGGACGACGAGCATGTGGCGGGCGGGGGGGACGTCGACCGGGTGGTCGTCCACCATCACGATCCGGGGCTCGAAGCGGACCCCGGTGAGCGTCCCCGCCACGGAGTGGTGGCCGCCCCGGAGCACGATGAGGTTGACGTGGTCGTGGGCCGCGGAGGTCCGTGACTCCTTCCACTCCAGCCCCCGCTCGGCGGCCAGCTGGGGGGCGTTGACGTAGGAAACGGGGTCGAGGTTGGCGCCGGCCGAGAGCAGGCCCTTCAGCACCGAGAGGGTGAGCAGGCTGGTGTCGTAGTCGGCCAGAGCGCCCTGGTACTCCACCTCCAGCACGGGCGGCGTGCCCTCGTTCAGCGACCCGAAGATGGAGCCGAGGCGCTCGGCCAGCGGCAGGAAGGGGCGCACCGTCTCCGACGCCTCGGCGGCGCTGACGTTCACCGCGTAGGGCACGAAGTCCCCCGCCAGGGCGAGGAGGACCTGCTCGGCGATGGTGACGCCCGCCTTGTCCTGCGCCTCGGCCGTGCTGGCCCCCAGGTGGGGGGTGACGACCACGTGGTCCAGGTCGAACAGGGGCGACTCGGTGGTGGGCTCCTCGGCGAACACGTCGAGGGCGGCGCCCGCGACCGTCCCCGAGCGCACGGCGTCGGCCAGCGCCTGCTCGTCCACGATGCCCCCCCGGGCCGTGTTGACGACCCGGAGGCCGGGACGGGCCTTGGCCAGCAGGTCGGCGTCGATCAGCCCCATGGTCTCGGGGGTCTTCGAGACGTGGACGGTGAGGAAGTCGGCCTCGGCCACCAGGTCCTCGAGCGTCTCGGCCAGCTCGATGCCCAGCTGGCGGGCCCGGTCGGGCGACACGAAGGGGTCGTACGCCATCAGCCGCATCCCGAACGCCAGCGCCCGCTGGGCGACGAGGGTGCCGATGCGGCCGAGGCCCACGACCCCGAGCGTCTTGCCGTGCAGCTCCACTCCCTCCCACCGCGACCGCTCCCACTTGCCCGCCTTGAGGGCCGCATGGGCCTGGGGGATGTTGCGGGCGGAGGACAGGAGCAGGGCGATGGTGTGCTCGGCGGCCGACAGGATGTTCGACTGCGGGGCGTTGACGACCATGACCCCGCGCCGGGTGGCGGCAAGTACGTCGACGTTGTCGAGCCCGATCCCGGCGCGGCCGACCACGACCAGGTCGGTGCCGGCGTCCAGCACGTCGGCGGTCACCTGGGTGGCCGACCGGATGATCAGCGCCGCCGCGCCCGGGACGGCGGCGACCAGGCCGGCGGGGTCGAGGTCGAGCCGGACGTCGACGTCGTGGCCCGCCTCGGCGAGCGCGTCGAGGCCCCGCTGGGCGAGCTGCTCGGTGACCAGGATGCGCGCCATCATCGAACTCCGGACTCGGGGGACTTGTTGCGGTAGAGCTCGACGAACTCGCTGAGGGTGTCGCGTTCGACCTCACCGCAGAGTAGGCGCCGCCCCCACGAGGTGGCCGCGACCTTGACGTCCAGCGACGCCCGGGGGACGACGATGACGTCCTTGTCGTGCTCGTCGAACACGGCACGGATGTCGGCCATCTCCGCCTCGGTGAGACCGGGGCGGTGCCACAGGATCACGAACCCGTGCTCCAGAGAGTGGACGAGCTGGGCGTCGGGGGGCACGGTGCCGCCCTCGGGGAAGACGTTGGCGGGGACGGCGCCCGGGTCGTGGTCCCCGCCGGCCGGAGGGTCGACCCCGTACCGCGCCGGGGGGACGTGCGGTTCGGCGGTGACCCGGTCCGCCCGGGTGTCGTAGTCGCACGAGCCGGCGGTGAGCCGCCGGCGCTCGTCGCGCTCCTGCCGCCGGTCGGCCGCCACCAGCGTCACCACCAGGGCCACGACGGCCACCACGGCGCCGGCGGCGCCGAGCCGCACCCGCAGCGCCTTGCGCCGGCGGGCCCGGCGGGCCGCCTCCAGGCGCTCGGCCTGGGTCGGCCTGGACCGGCGGGCGCCGGCCTCGGCAGCGGCCTTCGTGGGCGCAGCCTTCGCAGGCGCCGCCTTCTGCGGTGTGCCCGCGGCCTCGGCCGGCGCGGCTGGCTTGTGAGGCGTGCCCGCGGCCTTGGCGGGCGGGCGCCTGGCCGGCGGCCGCTTCTTCCTGGACCCCTTGCCCGCCACTCGCTATCCGGCCAGGAGCTTGGCGATGCGGGTGATGCCCTCGACCAGGTCGTCGTCGCCCAGCGCGTACGACAGGCGCATGTACCCGGGCGTACCGAAGGCCTCGCCCGGCACGACGGCCACCCGGGCCTCGTCCAGGATGACCTCGGCCAGCTCGAGCGTGGTCGCCGGCGTGCGGCCCCCCACCGGCCGCCCTAGGACCCCCTTGAACGACGGGAAGGCGTAGAAGGCGCCCTCGGGCTCGGCACAGGTCACGCCGGGGACCTCCCGGAGCATCTCCAGCATCTTGCGGCGACGGCGGTCGTACACGGCCCGCATCTCGTCCACCGCCGACAGGTCGCCGGCGAGGGCGGCCAGCGCGGCGCGCTGCGAGACGTTGGCCACGTTGGACGTCATGTGCGACTGGAGGTTGGCGGCCGCCGCCACCACGTCGGCCGGACCGGCCATCCACCCGACCCGCCAACCGGTCATGGCGTACGTCTTCGCCACGCCGTTGACGACCAGGCACCGGTCGGCCAACTCCGGCACCACCACGGGCATGGAGTGGTTCTCGGCGCTCCCGTACACGAGGTGCTCGTAGATCTCGTCGGTGATGACCCAGACGTCGTTCTCGGCCGCCCAACGCCCGATCGCGTCGATCTCCGCCCGCGGGTAGACGGCGCCCGTGGGGTTGGACGGGGACACGAACAGCAGAGCCTTGGTGGCCGGCGTGCGGGCGGCCTCCAGCTGGTCGACGGTGGCCCGGAACCCGGTGCTCTCGTCGGTGTCGACCACCACCGTGGTACCGCCGGCCAGGCCGATCGCCTCCGGGTAGGTGGTCCAGTAGGGCGCCGGCAGGATCACCTCGTCGCCCTCGCCCACCACGCTGACGAGGGCGCTGTAGACGGCGTGCTTGCCGCCGTTGGTGATGAGCACCTGGTTCGGCTTCAGCTCCAGTCCGGTGTCCCGGCGGGTCTTGTCGGCCACCGCCTGGCGCAGCTCGGGAAGGCCGGCCGCCGGCGTGTACCGGTGGTTCTTCGGGTCGCGGCACGCCTCGGCGGCCGCGTCGACGATGTGGGCGGGCGTGGGGAAGTCGGGCTCGCCGGCGCCGAAGCCGATGACGTCCTCACCGGCGGCTTTGAGGCTCTTGGCCTTGGCGTCGATGGCGAGCGTGGCGGATTCGGTGACCGCGGCCACACGTGCGGAGATGCGTCCCATGGGGCCATGCTGTCACGGTGAGCCAGACGCCCTCCACCGACATCCGCATCCCCAGCTCGCTGCTGCCCTCCGACGGCCGTTTCGGGTGCGGTCCCTCCAAGGTCCGCCCGGACGCCGTGGCCGCCCTGGCCGCCGCCGCGCCCGGCTTCCTCGGCACCAGCCACCGCCAGAGCGGCGTGCGTTCCGTCGTCGGCCGCCTCCGGGAGGGGCTGGCCACCCTGTTCGCCGCTCCCGACGGCTACCAGGTCGTGCTCGGGAACGGGGGGGCCACGCAGTTCTGGGACGTCGCCACGTTCGGCCTGATCGGCCGGCGCAGCCAGCACCTGTCGTTCGGCGAGTTCTCCTCCAAGTTCGCCGCCGCCGCCAAGGCGGCGCCCCATCTCGAGGAGCCCGAGGTCATCTCGTCGCCGGCCGGCACCCACCCGGTGCCCGAGGCGCGGGCCGACGTGGACCTGTACGCGCTCACCCACAACGAGACGTCCACCGGCGTCTCCATGGAGGTCCGCCGGCCCGACGGGGCGCCGGCCGGCTCGCTGGTCGCGGTGGACGCCACGTCGGCGGCGGGCGGGCTGCGCGTCGACCTCGAGGAGGTCGACGCCTACTACTTCGCCCCTCAGAAGTGCTTCGCGTCGGACGGCGGGCTGTGGCTGGCCGTGCTCTCCCCCGCCGCCCTGGAGCGGGTCGAGGTGCTGGCCCGGGCCGAGCGGTGGGTGCCGGCGTCGCTCGACCTGCGCATCGCCGTCGAGAACTCGCGGCTGGACCAGACCTACAACACGCCCGCACTCGCCACCCTGTTCCTGCTCACCGACCAGGTGGAGTGGATGCTGGCCAACGGCGGGCTGGACTGGGCGGCGTCGCGCTGCGACCGTTCGGCCGAGCACCTGTACGGGTGGGCGGAGGCGTCGCCGTACGCCTCGCCGTTCGTGGCCAAGCCCGACGAGCGCAGCCACGTCGTCGGCACCGTCGACCTCGACCCGTCCATCGACGCCACCGCCGTCACGGCGGCCCTGCGGGCGAACGGGATCCTCGACACCGAGCCGTACCGCAAGCTGGGCCGCAACCAGCTGCGGATCGCGATGTTCCCCGCCGTGGAGCCCGACGACGTCGCCGCCCTCACCCGCTGCGTCGACCACGTGGTGGGCCAGCTGGCCTGACCGCCCCGCCCCGACGGTCCGGCGGCCCGGCGGCGGTTCAGGCGGCGGTTCCGGCGGCAGGAAAGGGCGAACAGCGCCACTCCGTGCCGCCGGAAGGGCGTTGAGGGTCCCGGCCCCGTGGCCCGCCCCGTGGAAGGGTGGGCGCATGGCCGACGCCGATCTGCTCGACATCACCTGCCCGCGCTGCAACCAGCCCGCTGCCGTCCGCTTCTACGGCCCGTGTGACGGCTGCCGGGCCGAGCTGGCGGCGACGATGGGCGGCCGGGCACGCGAGGTCGACGCGACGTACGAGCCGAAGGCGAACGTGGTGCCGAACCAGGTGGCGACGAAGGAGTAGGCGGCCCCGCTCGCGGCGGCGGGGCGAAGTGCTCCGGCGTCACGAGGGCCCACCACCGACCGAGCAGACGCTGAAGCACCAGCCCCACCGTGAGGCCGGCGGCTGCCCGAAGGGCACAGACGCGCCAGGACGGTGGTGCCGACGGGTCGATCGGGTCGGCACCGCGAACGTCGGGGGTGGCCACGGCGATCTCCGGTCAGCCGCCGCTGACGTCCTCCGGGCGCTGCCTGCCGGCCGAGATGAACGGCATCATGGCCCGCAGCTCGGCGCCCACCTTCTCGATGGGGTGCTCCTTGCCGGCCGCCCGCAGCTCCTCGAACCGAGGACGGCCGGCCCGGTTCTCGGCGATCCACTCCTCGGCGAACCTGCCGGAGCGGATCTCCTCGAGGATCTTCTGCATCTCGGCCTTCACGCCGTCGTTGATGATGCGGGGGCCCCGGGTGACGTCGCCGTACTCGGCCGTGTCGGAGATCGAGAACCGCATGCCCGCGATCCCGTTCTCGTACATGAGGTCGACGATCAGCTTGAGCTCGTGGAGGCACTCGAAGTAGGCCGACTCGGGCTGGTAGCCGGCATCGACGAGCGTCTCGTAGCCGGCCATCACGAGAGCGGTGAGCCCGCCGCACAGCACGACCTGCTCGCCGAACAGGTCGGTCTCCGTCTCCTCCTCGAACGTCGTCTCGAGCACGCCGGCCCGGGTGGCCCCCAGGGCGTGGGCGTACGACAGGGCGAGGTCGCGGGCCTTGCCCGAGGCGTCCTGGGCCACGGCGATGAGCGCCGGCACGCCGCCGCCCTCGGTGTAGGTGCGCCGCACCAGGTGGCCGGGCCCCTTGGGGGCGACCATGGCCGCGTCGACGCCGGCGGGCGGCGTGATGAGGTTGAACCTGATGTTGAAGCCGTGGGCGAAGAAGATGGCGTCGCCCTCCGAGAGGTTGGGGGCGATGGACTCGTCGTAGACCGCCTGCTGCTCGGTGTCGGGCAGCAGGATCATCACGAGGTCGGCCTCGGCGGTGGCCTCGGCGACCGTACGCACGGCCAGTCCCGCCGCCTCGGCCTTGGCCTTCGACGACGACCCCTCCCGCAGGCCGACCCGGACGTCGATCCCCGAGTCCTTCAGGTTCAGCGCGTGGGCGTGGCCCTGCGAGCCGTAGCCGATCACGGCGACCTTGCGGCTGCCGACCAGGCCCGGGTCGGCGTCGTTCTCGTAGGAGATCCTGGCCACCATGGCTAACCCACCTTCCCGCTCACGCTGCGCAGGCGCGGTGCCTGCCGCTCCAACTTGGGCAGCGCCACCCGGCCGGTGCGCTGCAGCTCGATGATCCCGTAGGGTCGCATGAGGTCCTCGAAGTCGTCGACCTTGGACGGGGTGCCGGCCACCATCACGGTCAGCTGGTCGGACCCCACGTCGACGATCTTGCCCTCGAACACCTGCACCAGCTCGATGACCTGGCCCCGGGTGCCGCCGGCGCCGGCCCGCACGGTGGCCAGCACCAGCTCGCGCTCGACCGAGTCGTCGGGGTCGAGCTCGTTGATCTTCACCACGTTGATCAGCTTGAACAGCTGCTTGGTGATCTGCTCCAGCGGCTTGGACTCGACGTCCACCACGATGGTGATCCGGGAGAACCGCTCGTCGTCGGTGGGCGCCACCGCCAGCGAGTAGATGTTGAACCCGCGGCGGGCGAACAGGCCGGCGATGCGGGTGAGGACGCCGGCCTTGTTCTCGACCAGGACCGACAGGGTGTGGTGCTTCACCGCCATGCTCACCGCCCCCCTTCGCCGTGCGCCGGGTCGACGATGATCTCGTCGTTGGACGTGCCGGCGGCGACCATCGGGTACACCTTCTCCGACGAGTCGGTGCGGAAGTCGATGACCACGGGCCGGTCGTCGATCGAGTTGGCCTTCTCGATGGCGGGCAGGACGTCCTCGGGGTGCTCCACCCGCAGCCCGACGCACCCCATGGCCTCCGCCCACTTCACGTAGTCGGGCAGGTCGGGCGACAGGTACACCTCGGAGTAGCGCTCCTCGTAGAACATCTCCTGCCACTGGCGGACCATGCCCAGGTAGGCGTTGTTGAGGATGGCGACCTTGACGGGGATGCGCTCGGCCGCCGCCGTCACCAGCTCCTGGGCGGTCATCTGGAAGCAGCCGTCGCCGTCGACGGCCCAGACCATGCGGTCCGGCATGCCGACCTTGGCGCCGATGGCCGCGGGCACGGCGAAGCCCATGGTGCCGAGGCCGCCCGAGTTCACCCACGTGTAGGGGTGGTCGAACTTCCAGTACTGCGAGGTCCACATCTGGTGCTGGCCCACGCCGGACACGACGATGCAGTCGTCGGGGGTGTTGTCCCGCAGCTGCTCGAGCACGTACTGGGGCTTGAGGGCGCCCCCCTCGTCGAAGGACTGCTCGTAGTGCAGCGGGTACTGCTCCTGCCACTGCCGCAGCTGGGTCGTCCACTCGGTGCGGTCGGGCTGGGAGGCGGCGCCACCGAGGGCCTCGACCGCCTTGACCAGCTCCTCGACGACCCGCCGGCAGTCGCCCACGATCGGCACGTCGGGGCGGCGGACCTTGCCCAGCTCGGCCGGGTCGATGTCGACGTGGATGATCCTGGCGTCGGGTGCGAACCCGGAGACCTTGCCCGTGACCCGGTCGTCGAAGCGCGAACCGAGGGCGATGAGCAGGTCGGCCCTCTGCATGGCGGTGACGGCCGTGTAGTTGCCGTGCATGCCCGGCATGCCCAGGCACAGCGGGTGGCGGTCGGGGAAGGCGCCCCGGGCCATCAGGGTGGTGACCACGGGGATGCCGGTGAGCTCGGCGAAGGCCTTGAGGGCCTCGGCCGCCCGGGCCTTGAGGATGCCGCCTCCGGCGTAGATCACGGGCCGGCGGGACTCGCCGACCAGCCTGGCCGCCTCCTTGATCATGCGCGGATGGCCGATGGTGGTTGGTTTGTAGCCGGGGAGGTCGACCCCCTCCGGCCAGTACCAGTCCATCGTCTGCATGCTCACGTCCTTGGGGACGTCGATCAGCACCGGCCCGGGCCGGCCGGTGGTGGCGATGTGGAACGCCTCACGGACGATGCGGGGGATGTCCTGGGCGTCCATCACCAGCCAGTTGTGCTTGGTGACCGACATGGTGATCCCGGTCGTGTCGCACTCCTGGAACGCGTCGCTCCCGATGTTGGTGGACGGCACCTGCCCGGTGACGACCACCATGGGGATGGAGTCCATGTAGGCGTCGCAGAGCGGGGTGACGATGTTGGTGGCTGCCGGGCCGCTGGTGACGATGGCGACGCCCGGGCGCCCGGTGACGTGGGCGTAGCCCTCGGCCATGTGCCCGGCACCCTGCTCGTGGCGCACGAGGACGTGGCGGATGGTGGAGTCGATGATGGGGTCGTAGACGGGGAGGATGGCCCCGCCCGGGAGGCCGAACATCACCTCCACGCCTTCCATCTCGAGGCTCTTGATGAGGGCCTGGGCTCCGGTCAGCTTCATGGTCTCTGCGCTTCCTTGGGTCCGTTGGTCGCTGTGGTCTCGGGGTGGCCGTAGCCGGGAACGAAAACGACCTCCCGGCTGGGAGGTCGTGACGCACGCGGCGGGAAAGGCGGCGTGCGTTAGGTGGCTACGAGGATGAGGGTGGTGGCGGGCACGGTGAGCACAGTGTCGCACCTGGGCCGCGTCACGGCAACACCACGGCGGCGCGCCCCATAGCCCCAGGAGCTTCCTACGCTCGTTCGATGCGCCGGCGCCACTGGCCCCAGCTCCTCGCCGCCGTCCTCACCGCCGCCTGCTCGGGGGCCCCGCCCTCGACGTCGGCGCCCACCGAGACCACGGCACCGCATGACGACCCGCCGCCGCCTCCGGCGGTCACGACCTCGCCGGTAGAGGTCTACGTGGCGATCGGGGGCAGCGACACCGTGGGCGTCGGGGCGGGCGATCCGGCCAGCCAGGCGTGGCCCCGCGTCTTCGCCCGCCTCGGCCTCCCGCCCGACGCCCAGGTGGTCAACCTCGGCATCTCCGGTGCCACCGTGGCCGAGGCACTCGACCGCCAGGTGCCCGAGGCGCTGCGCCGCGACGCCGACCTGGTCACCGTGTGGCTGAACGTCAACGATCTCCTGGCCGGGGTCCCGCCGGCGGTCTACGAGCGTCGGCTCGGCGAGCTGGTGCAGGCGCTGCGCGCCGGCGGCGGCCCCCGGGTGCTGATCGCCAACACGCCTCCGGTGGACCTGCTGCCCGCCTACGTGGACTGCCGCGCCCGGCCGGGGTGCCTCGGGGGAGACCTCCCCGAGCCGTCGCTCGTGCAGTTCGCGGTGGCCGCCTACAACGCCGCCATCGCCCGCGTGGCGGCGGCCGCCGGTGCCGAGGTGGTCGACCTGCACGCCGCGGGCGTCGCCGCCCATGCCGAGGGCCGCACGCGCCAGCTCGTGGGCAGCGACGGGTTCCACCCGAGCACCGCCGGCCACCGCGCCGTGGCCGAGGCATTCGCGGCGGTCCTGGCCCGGCGCTGAGCCTGTCCGCCCACCGACGGCCATGCGGTACCCTCGCCGGTACTTCAGGGGGCGGCATGGGGCGCAACAGGGCGGCGGCGCTGGGAGGGGTGGCGGCCTTCGCCGCGCTCGTCCTCGCCCCCCTCGCCTCGGCCTTCGCCTGCGGCCCGATGGCCAGTCTCAGGGTGGCGCCGGCGTCGGCCCCGCCCGGCACGGAGGCCGTCGCCTCGGGCAAGGGCTTCTCGGGCGGCTCGGGCGACCCGCCGAGCGCCGGGCCCGTCACTGTGCGCTTCGGCACGACGACCGGGCCGATCCTGTGGCAGGGGCGGCCGGACGCGGCCGGGGCCATCACCGCGGCGTTCACCGTCCCGGTGACGAGCCCCGGCTCCTACCAGGTCATCGCCATGCAGGACTCCGCCGACGGTACGCCGGCCCCGGGGACGCCGGCGCGCGCCGTGATCGAGGTCCTGCCGCAGCCGACCACCACCACGACGACCACGACGACCACGACGCCGCCCCCTCCCACCACGGCGGCGACGACGTCGGCGGCCTCGACGCCGCCCGAGCCCTCGCCGACCGATCCGCCGGCCGCCGCCGGACAAGGCCGGGCGGCCGCCACGACGGCGGCCACCGCACCGACCACGCCGGCCGCCCCCGTGCGGGCGCCCACCCGCGACGCCCCGGTCACGACCTCGGCGACCACCACGCCGGCGCCCTCGGGCGCCGCCGCCCCGACGATGGCCCCGCCCGCGGCGGCGCCGGCGACCGTCGTGACAGGACCGACAGCGGCGGCTCCCGTCGACGCCGGCGGGGACGGCGCGCCGACGCTGAGGGCCGGCCTCGCCCCGCAGCCGGTCACGCACACCGGGGACGGCGGGACGCCGGAACGGGTGATCCTGGCCGGCCTGGTGGTGGTCGCCACCGGTGCGGGCGGCCTGACCGTCCGGCGCCGCCGCTCGGCGACCTCCTCCTGAGGCCGACGGGGCGCGTCGCCGCCGCGCAGGCGGCAGATCCGCCGCCATCGTGTCGGAAGGTGTCAGGCTGGGTACAGGCGCCTCACACTCGCGGGCGGCCCTGCCCCCGGGTGAACCGGTGCCGACGGAGCGCAGCGTGGCCGAGGTCGTCCTGGACGACGTTTCGAAGGTGTACCCGGACGGCACCACGGCCGTCGACGATCTCGACCTCGCCATCGGCGACGGCGAGTTCATGGTGCTGGTCGGGCCCTCGGGTTGCGGCAAGACCACCGCCCTGCGCATGGTCGCCGGGCTGGAGGACATCAGCAGCGGCGAGGTGCGGGTCGGCGGCCGGGTCGTCAACGACGTGGCGCCCAAGGACCGGGACATCGCCATGGTGTTCCAGAGCTATGCCCTGTACCCGCACCTCAGCGTGTTCGAGAACATCGCCTTCGGCCTGCGCCTGCGCAAGGTGCCCAGGGACGAGGTCGACCGGCGGGTGCGTGAGGCGGCCCGCATCCTCGACCTCGAGGAGCTGCTGAAGCGCAAGCCGCGCGCCCTGTCGGGCGGGCAGCGCCAGCGGGTGGCGATGGGCCGGGCCATCGTGCGCGAGCCACAGGCGTTCCTGATGGACGAGCCGCTCTCCAACCTCGACGCCAAGCTGCGCGTCCAGATGCGGGCGGAGATCGGGCGTATCCAGGCCGACCTGGGCGTCACCACGATCTACGTCACCCACGACCAGACCGAGGCCATGACGCTCGGCGACCGGGTGGCGGTGATGCGCAAGGGCGTCCTCCAGCAGGTCGCCACGCCCCAGGAGCTCTACGACGACCCCGTCAACCTGTTCGTGGCCGGGTTCATCGGTTCCCCCGCCATGAACCTGGTGGAGGCGACCATCGAGGACGGCGGCGGCGACGGCTGGTGGCTGCGGATGGGGAGCCGGCGGCTGCGCCTCGACGACAAGGTGACGGCCGGGCGGCCGGCGCTCGCTTCGTACCGGGGCCGGGCGGTGGCGGCGGGGATCCGTCCCGAGGACATGGAGGACGCCGCCCTGGCGGGCGACGCGCCCGCCGACCGGCGGCTGTCGGTCACCGCCGACCTGGTCGAGGCCATGGGGTCGGACGTCTTCGTGCACTTCGAGGTGGACGCGCCGCCGGTCGTCACGGAGGAGACCCGCGAGCTGGCCGAGGACGTGGACGCCGAGCAGGCGCGCCAGCTGGCCGACGCCACGGCGTCGGCCAGGGCGAACATGGTGGCCCGGTGCGGCCCGCGCACGGCGGCCAGGCAGGGGGAGCGACTCGAGGTCGTGGTGGACACCGCCCGGTTCCACTTCTTCGACCTGGGCACGGGGGCGTCGATCGGGGGGCAGGGCGGCGGCACGGGACCACGAGGGTCCCCGCCCACATCGGAAGGAGCCGAGCAGTGACGAGAAACGGGAGATGGCCGCGGCTGGTGGCGCTGCTGAGCGTCATGGCGTTGGCGGCGGGCGCCTGCGGCGGGGGCGACGACGACGAGGAGGCCACCGACACGACCGGCGGCGCCGCCGGCACCGGCGACACGGTCGAGATGATCGCCAAGTGGACCGGCGCCGAGCTGGAGGCAGCCCAGGAGGTCATGGCCGCGTTCACCGAGGAGACGGGCATCAAGGTCAACCTGCAGGGCGTGGGCGACGACCTGCCCACCATCCTGTCGACCCGGGTCGAGGGCGGGAACCCGCCCGACGTGGCCCAGCTCCCCCAGCCCGGCCTCCTGGTCGACCTGGCGGAGCGCAACGCCCTCCTGCCCATCGACGAGTTCGTGGGCGACCAGGTCGAGGAGCGCTACGCCGCGGTGTGGAACGAGCTCGGGTCGCACGACGGCAAGCTCTACGGCGTGTGGTTCAAGGCGGCCAACAAGTCGACCGTCTGGTACAGCGTGCCCGCCTGGGAGCAGGCCGAGCTCGAGCCGCCGGAGACGTGGGAGGACTGGGTGGCGGCGTCGCAGGACCTGCTCGACGCCGGCACCAAGCCGCTCGCGGTGGGGGCCGCCGACGGCTGGGTGCTCTCGGACTGGTTCGAGAACGTCTACCTGCGCATGTCCGGGCCCGAGAAGTACGACCAGCTGGCGGCCCACGAGATCCCGTGGACCGACCAGAGCGTGAAGGACGCCCTCAACAAGATGAAGGAGATGATCGGCAACGACGCCTTCGTCAACAAGGGCCTGTCCGGGGCGCTCCAGGTCACCTTCGAGGACAGCGTGAAGCAGGTCTTCGGCTCGCCGCCCGAGGCGGCCACCGTCTACGAGGGCGACTTCGTGGCCAACACCATCCGGGAGGAGACCGACGCCAAGGCGGAGGAGGACTACAACTTCTTCGCCTTCCCGTCCGTCGACGGGTCCGACCCCGCCATCGTGGGCGGCGGCGACGTCGTCGTCATGCTGAAGGACCGCCCCGCCGTGCGCGAGCTCATCGAGTACCTCGCCACCGGTGAGGCGGCCGAGGTGTGGGCGAAGCTGGGCGGGTTCTCGTCCCCCAACAAGGACGTGGACCTGTCGGTGTACCCCGACGACATCGCCCGCGAGGCGGCGCGGCAGCTGGTGGAGGCGGAGACGTTCCGCTTCGACCTCTCCGACACCGTCCCCGCCGCCCTGGGGGCCACCAAGGGCGCGGGCATCTGGGGTCGCCTCCAGGACTGGATGGGCAACCCGAACAACGTCGACCAGGTGACCCAGCGCCTGGAGGACGAGGCCAAGGCGGCCACGACCGAATGACGGCGACGGGGGCGGCGGCCACCTCGGTCCCGCCCTCTCTGGCGACCACCAAGCCGGGCCGGCCGCACATCCGCCGGCCCGGCGACGGCGGGCGAGGCGCTGCCGTCCTGCTGGCCGGCATCTTCCTCCTGCCCGCCCTGCTCCTGCTGGGCGCCTTCGTGGTGTGGCCGGCGATCGCCACCGCCATCCGGAGCCTGTACAACGTGGCCGGCGACGAGTTCGTCGGCCTGGACAACTACCGGACCATGTTCGAGCTGCGGCGCATGCGCCGGGCCATGGTGAACAGCTTCTTCTGGGTGGCGGCCTTCCCGGCGCTCGTCGTCACCGTCGGGCTCGTCCTGGCCGTGCTCTCCGACAAGGTGTCGTGGAAGACGGCGTTCAAGACGATCGTCTTCCTGCCCATGGCCATCTCCCTGCTGGCGTCGGGGGTCATCTGGCGCATCGTCTACGAGAGCGACCCCGACCGGGGCGTGATCAACGCCGTGCTCGACATCCCCCGCTCCGCCCTGTCGCCCCCCGGCGAGCTGGCGGGCGCCGTGCCGTCGCTGCCCGACGCCTTCCGCGTCCGGAGCGACCGGGGGTTGGAGGCGCCGGTGGCGGTCGGCGACGGCGGCGGGGTCGCCCGCATCGGGCTCCTCCGCCTCCGCAGTGACCAGGTGGCGTCGTCGGCCGCCCAGGCCGCCGACCCCGTGGCCGAGGCGGGCACCGTCGCCGGCGTGGTCTGGCGCGACGTGCGGCCGGGCGACGACGAGAAGGGCGTGGTCGAGGACGGCGAGGACGGCGTGCCCGCCGTCACCGTCTCGCTCGTGTCGGCGGCCGGTGACGAGGTGGGCACCGCCACCACCGGGGACGACGGCTCCTTCCGCTTCTCCGGCGTCGAGCCGGGCGACTACTCCGTGCGGGTGGCGGCCAGCGAGTTCCGGCCGCCGTGGCAGGGCATCTCGTGGCTGGGCGAGAGCCTGGTGACGCCGGCCGCCATCATCGCCGCCGTCTGGGTGTGGGCGGGCTTCGCCATGGTGACCATCGGTGCCGGGCTGGCCGCCATCGACCGGCAGCTGCTGGAGGCCGCCCGGGTGGACGGGGCATCGGAGTGGACGGTGTTCCGGAAGGTCACCGTGCCCCTCCTCGGGCCCGTGCTCGGCGTGGTGTTCATCACCATGACGATCAACGCGCTGAAGATGTTCGACCTGGTGTTCGCCATCGCCCCCGGGGCGGTGCAGGACGAGGCCAACGTGATCGCCCTGGAGATGTGGCGCACCGCGTTCACCGGGGCCGGCAACCGCGGGCTGGGCGCCGCCATCGCGGTGTTCCTGTTCGTCCTGGTCGTCCCCGTCCTGGCGTTCAACATCCGCCGGTTCCGCATCGACGAGGAGCGCCGGTGAGGCTGCTGCGCCGGAGTGCCGTCCACGCCGTGCTCGTGGTCGTCGCCGTGTTCTGGCTCGTACCGACGCTCGGCCTGTTCGTCACCAGCCTGCGCCCCGTCCAGACCTACGGGCGCTCGGGATGGTGGCAGGGACTGACGAAGCCGGCCGAGCTGACCATCGAGTCGTACCGCGGCTTCTTCGAGAACTCGGAACTGGTCGACAGCGTGTGGAACACCGTCCTGATCACCGTGCCGTCGGCCGTCCTCGTCGTCCTCGTCGCCTCCATGGCCGGGTACGCCTTCGCATGGATGCGCTTCCCGGGCCGCGACGCGCTGTTCCTGGTCGTCGTCGGCCTCCTGGTGGTGCCGCTCCAGATGGCGCTGATCCCGGTGTTCCAGCTCTACCGGCGCCTCGGCATCGAGGGCATCCCCGCCGTCGTGCTCTTCCACGTCGCCTTCGGCCTCCCGTTCGCCGTGTTCCTGCTGCGCAACTTCTTCGCCGGGCTCCCCCGGGACCTGTTCGAGGCCGCCCGGCTGGACGGGGCGTCGGAGTGGCGGATCTTCCTGCGCATCGTCCTGCCCCTGGGCGCCCCCGCCATCGCCGCCCTGGGCATCTTCCAGTTCCTCTGGGTGTGGAACGACCTGCTGGTGGCGCTG
The DNA here is from genome assembly GCA_035540975.1 of Acidimicrobiales bacterium. Lineage (NCBI taxonomy): Bacteria > Bacillati > Actinomycetota > Acidimicrobiia > Acidimicrobiales > Acidimicrobiales bacterium. Next base: position 10,198 of record DATLFN010000046.1, on the reverse strand, counting down.
ATCTTCGCCGGTGACAGCCCGCCGCTCACCGTCGCCATCGGCCGCCGCCTGGGCCAGTTCGGCAGCAACATCGGGATCATCGCCCCGGCGTCGTTCGTGTCGATGGCGGTGCCGCTGGTGGTGTTCTTCGCCTTCCAGCGCCACTTCGAGGCCGGCCTCCTCGGCGGCTCGGTGAAGTAGCCGCCCTCGGGCCGTCCGGGAAAACGGTCCTTCTTGCAACAAATCGGGCCGCGCCGTGTTACCTTCCCTTCGGGGCTGCGGACGCCCCGCGGAGGGTGCGCCCACCGCTTCTCACGAACCTGGGGGATGGACAAATGACGCTGAAGCGAAAGCTCTTCGCCGCGCCCGTGCTGGCGCTGGGCCTCGTCGTCGGATCGGCGAGCTCGGCGTACGCGTTCCACTGCATCAACGCCAGCCGCTCCGCGCAGGGCGAGGCCGGTGCCGCCAAGTCGAACGGTTGGTTCACGCTCACGCTCACCGACCTGTTCACCGACGCGGTGGAGAACTTCGAGGAGTTCGGCCTGCCGGAGGCCGACCTCAGCCAGGTGCCGGCCATGGTGGCGGCGGCGGAGGCGGCCGGCGTGCCCTCGTCGTTCACGGTCAACGCCCACACGACCGCCGCCCAGGGCACCCTGAAGAAGGAGGGCGCCAAGCAGGCGGACGACGGCAAGGGCATCGACTTCTTCGACGCCGTCTACCTGGACCGCCTCATCGGCGCCTACCTCAGCGTCGCCGGCGGGTAGCTCCCAAGGCACGGGTCTCCTGGCGGGGCGGGCCGTGGCGGCCCGCCCCGCCACGCGCCGCTACGGCTCGGTGACCGCGCCCCGCTCGGCGCCCGTCACCAGGCGGGCGTACTTGGCCAGCACGCCGGTGGTGTAGCGGGGCGGGGGCAGCTTCCACTCGCCCTTGCGCCGGGTCAGCTCGGCGTCGTCGACGAGGAGGTCGATGGAGCGGGCAACCACGTCGATCACGATGCGGTCGCCGTCGCGGACGAAGGCGATGGGGCCGCCGTCCACCGCCTCGGGCGCCACGTGGCCGATGCAGAACCCGTGGGTGCCGCCCGAGAAGCGGCCGTCGGTGAGCAGGGCGCAGTCCCCGCCCCGGCCGGCGCCCTTCATGGCACCGGTGACGGCCAGCATCTCGCGCATGCCGGGCCCGCCCTTGGGGCCCTCGTAGCGGATGACGACCACCGTGCCGGGCTCGATGACGCCGGCGAGCACGGCCTCCAGCGCTCCCTGTTCGCCCTCGAACACCCGGGCGGTCCCGTCGAAGCGGTCGACGTCGATGCCGGCCACCTTGACCACCGAGCCGTCGGGTGCCAGCGAGCCGTGCAGCACGGCGATGCCGCCGTCGGCGTGGATGGGCTCGGACAGCGGGCGGATCACCGAGCCGTCGGGGGCCGGTGGGTCCAACCGGGCCAGGTTCTCGGCCATCGTCCGGCCGGTCACCGTGAGGCAGTCGCCGTGGAGGAGACCGGCCTCGAGGAGGGTGCGGAGCACGACGGGGACGCCGCCCACCCGGTCGACGTCCACCATGTGGTACCGCCCGTGCGGCTTGGTGTCGGCGATGTGGGGCGTGCGCCGGCCGACCCGGTTGAAGTCCTCGAGGTTGAGCTCGACGCGGGCCTCGTTGGCGATGGCCAGCAGGTGGAGCACGGCGTTGGTCGACCCGCCGAGCGCCATCACCACGGCGATGGCGTTCTCGAACGCCTCCCTGGTGAGGATCTGGCGGGGCCGGATGTTCGCCTCCAGCAGGCCCACCACCGCCTCGCCGCTGCGCCTGGCGTAGTCGTCCCGGCGGGGGTCGACGGCCGCCGGCGACGAGCTGCCGGGCAGCGACATGCCCAGGGCCTCGCCGACGGCGGCCATGGTGTTGGCGGTGAACATGCCGGCGCACGATCCGATGGTGGGGCAGGCGTGGCGCTCGATGAGCGAGAGCTCCTCGTCGGTGAGCGACCCGGCGGCGCGGGCACCCACCGCCTCGAACACGCTGACGATGTCGAGGTTGCGCTCGGCCGGGTCGTCGGGGATGCGCCCGGGCAGGATGGAGCCGCCGTAGAGGAAGACCGACGGCAGGTTGAGACGGGCGGCGGCCATCAGCATGCCGGGCAGCGACTTGTCGCAGCCGGCCAGGGCGACCAAAGCGTCGAAGCGCTCGGCGTGCATCATTGTCTCCACCGAGTCGGCGATCACCTCCCGGCTGACGAGCGACGCCCGCATGCCCTCGTGGCCCATCGAGATCCCGTCGCTCACCGCGATGGTCACGAACTCGATCGGGTAGGCGCCGGCCGCCCGCACGCCCTCCTTGGCCCGCTTGGCCAGGGCGTCGAGGGGCATGTTGCAGGGCGTGACCTCGTTCCACGAGGACGCCACGCCCACCTGCGCCTTGTCGAAGTCGTCGTCGGTCATGCCGACGGCGCGCAGCATCGCACGCGCCGGCGCCCGCTCGAAGCCGTCGGTGACCTCGCGCGAGCGGGGGCGGTTCTGCGTCGTCATGGCTCCGAGGATAGGCCGCCGGCGATGATTCGCCCTTTTGTCACTTGACTCATTGCTGTCCATCCGCGAGGTTTCAGGGACACGCCACGAAGTGGCCCGGCGGCACGGGAGGCAACAGTGGGACTTCGAATCGCAGGTGGGCTCGTCGCGCTCGGGATGGCGTCGACGCTGGTCGTCGGTGCCGCGAGCGCCGACCCGAAGGGCTTCCAGGTGCCCCTGGAGTGCGACAACGGCCAGACCTACGTGGTGAACACCAACGGGAACGGGCAGTTCACCCCCGGTCTGGTCGAGGGCGACACGGCCGTGCTCGTACCGATCGCCTTCGGCGACTTCACCGGCACCGTGTACGACGAGAGCGGGAACGTCGTGGAGACGTTCACCGAAGAGGGCGGCACCAAGGGCCGGTCGGCCAAGGGCGTGAAGAACCCGGTCACCTGCACCTTCTCCTTCAGCGAGGTGAGCGACGGGTCCGACCCCGAGTTCCCGGAGGGCTACACCTTCGAGGGGAGCGGCTCGGTCGTGGTGAGGATCACCCCGAGCCGCTGAGGTCCGCGGGCGCCGTCGCGGGGAAAGGGCTCCCGCGGCGGCCCGGGAGGGCGCGATGACTTCGGCCCCGTCCTGGCGTCTGTACCGGTGGAGAGCGTGAACCGACGGACGAAAGGACGGGTTCGATGCCCAGGATCACCCCGTGGCTGTGGTTCGACACCGAGGCCCAGGAGGCGGCCGAGTTCTACACGTCCGTGTTCGCGAACTCGCGGGTCACCGACGTCAGCCACTACGGCGAGAACATGCCCAGGCCGGCCGGCACGGTGATGACGGTCTCGTTCGAGCTGGACGGCCAGGAGTTCGTCGGCCTCAACGGGGGGCCGGAGTTCTCCTTCAACGAGTCCATCTCCTTCCAGATCGAGTGCGCCGACCAGGCCGAGGTGGACCACTACTGGGGCCGGCTGTCCGACGGTGGCAAGGAGGGGCCGTGCGGCTGGCTGACCGACCGCTACGGCGTGTCGTGGCAGGTCGTCCCCAGGCGGCTCCACGAGCTGTTCCGGGACCCCGACCAGGGCCGGGCGAACCGGGCCGTCCAGGCCATGCTCCGGATGCAGAAGATCGACATCGCCGCCCTGGAGCGCGCCGCCGAAGGAGCCTGAGCGCAAGGGGCCGCGTGACGGCTACCGCTCGGCCGCCAGCTGTCCCCGCACGGCGCCGCCCGGGTACTCGGCGTTGTGGACGTTCACGTAGAAGTCGCCCGGGTGGGCGAGGATCTCCGCCACGATCCCCGGAGGGTTGCCGGGGAACTTGCCCGCCTCGCCCTCGGTGAGGCAGTCAGCCGCGTTCCCGTCGGTCGGGGCGCCCAGCGAGGCGACGACGCCGCCGGCGGTGCCCGGGGCGCCGCGGTGGATGTGGGCGGCCGTGGCCGGCGCGATGCCGTCGACCGTGAGGACGTAGCAGAGGGTGGACGCATCGCCGTCGATGCCGAACACGTAGAACTCCCCCCGACCGTCGGGGTCGCCCACGATCCGGTTGTTCGTCGCTCCCGGCGCCACCTCGCTGCGGCCGTCGAGCGTGGCCACCAGCACCGGGTTGGCGTGGCCGGCCCCGGCGACGCCCAGCGGGCCCAGGGCGGCGCCGGCGGTGAACGCGGCACCCAGGCCCACGGCTGCGATCAGCTTGTTCCTCATGTCCGCTCCCCTGCCTCGTCGGGACTCTCGAAGCCTCTACGGAGGTGCGGCGCAACCGGATGACCCGGTCAGCCGGGCGTGAGCGCGAGCAGCGTCTCGCTGGTCGATCCCGAGAACCGGACGACGCCGAAGCGACCGTCCGAGGCCTCGTCCTGGCGGAGCAGGAGACGCCGCTCCAGGGAGACCCACGTCGTCTGGGTGAGGGTCGACACGATGTCGCCCGACAGGCTGAGCACGACCTCGACCACCAGGGCGGGGACCCGCTGGTCCCCCACCGCCAGCACCTCCGAGCGCAGCGCCCGGAAGGTGGAGTCGACGCTGGTCAGCCCGTCGGTCGAGGTGAGCCGCCAGGTCCAGGTGCGGCCGGGGGCGGCGTCGGCGGGCAGGGCGAGGACGGGCGGCGAGGCCCGCACCTCCTTGTCGATCCCCTGGTCGGTCAAGCGCAGGTAGACGAGGTGGGCGCCGCCGGCGTCGAGCCGCAGCACCTGCTCGGTGGTGCGCGAGAACGCCCGGCGCACGCTGCGCTGGTCGGAGCCCGACGGCGGGTCGACGGTCAGCGTGGTCTCCCCGTTGCGGGACTGGGGCCCGGTGAGCGTGGACGTGAACTGGCCGGCGGAGGCGTACCGGTAGGTGCCCGGCGTGGTGAACGGGAGGCCGGGCGGGGAGGGTGCGGCGGTCGTCGTCGTAGCCGGCAGCGCCGTCGACGTCGTGGGACCGCCCCGGGCGGACGTCGTGGGCGTCGTGGTGGCCGCCGGGCCGGACGACGCGACGGTGGGGACGGCAGCCGTCGTGGTGGTGGTCGTGGTGGTCGTGGTGGCGCCGTCGGGCTCCCTCGCCGAGTCGTCACCGTCGTCCCCGCCGCAGGCGGCGGCCAGGAGGAGCGATGCGACGACGACCGCCGCGCCGCGCCGGCGGCGGACGTCGGTCCCCGCCGGGCGCCGGGCGCCGCTCATCCCGCCGCAGCCCGCTCCCGGAGCAGGGCGGTCACCGCCTTGCCGTCCGCCTTGCCGCCGGTGGCGCGCATCACCTGGCCGACGAAGAACCCGGTCACCTTGGCGTCGCCCGCCTTGAAGCGCTCCCACTCGGCCGGGTTCCCGGCGACGGCGGCGTCGACGGCCGATGCCAGCGCGTCGGCGCCCAGGGCCTCGAAGCCGCGAGCCTCGGCGATCGCCTCGGGGTCGCCGCCGCCGGCCAGCAGCTCGGCCAGCACCTGCTTGGCCTGGGTGGCGGTGAGGCGGCCCTCGTCCTCCAGGCGCAGCAGCTTGGTGAACGCGTCCGGGTCGAGGCGGCGGGCGGCGTCGAGGTCGGCCGCCACCTCGTTGACGGCCCGGTTGACCGCACGCCGCCCGTCGGCCCGGGCGGCGACGGCGGCCATCACCAGGCTGTCGAGATCGAGCTCCACGACGGTGGCCGCCAGCGGGGCGTCCACCCCGGTGGCCTCGCTGATGCGGTGGCGGCGGGCTGCCGGGAGCATGGGCAGGGCGGCCCGCACGCGGTGCCGCCACTCCTCCTCCGGTGCCAGCGGCAGCAGGTCGGGCTCGGGGAAGTACCGGTAGTCGTAGGCCTCCTCCTTGGAGCGCCCCGACGTGGTGCGGCCGGCGTCCTCGTTCCAGTGGCGGGTCTCCTGAACCACGCGGTCGCCGCCCTGGAGGAGGTCCCACTGGCGGGCCGCCTCGTACTCGACGGCCCGGACCAACGACCGCAGCGAGTTCAGGTTCTTGATCTCGCAGCGGGTGCCCAGGGTGTCGCTGCCTCCGGCCCGCACGGAGACGTTGGCGTCGACGCGGAGCGACCCCTCCTCCATCTTCCCGTCCGAGGCGCCGGTTGTCACGAGGATGGCCCGCAGCTCGCGCACGTAGTCCACGGCCTGGGTCGCCGAGCGGAGGTCGGGCCGGCTCACGACCTCGACGAGGGGGACGCCGGCCCGGTTGTAGTCGATGAGGGCGTAGTCGGCGCCGTGGATGCGGCCGCTGCCGCCCACGTGGGTGTTCTTGCCGGTGTCCTCCTCCATGTGGGCCCGCTCGATGCCCACCACCGACCCGTCCGGCAGCTCCAGGCGGCCCTCGACGTTGATGGGCTCGTCGTACTGGCTGACCTGGTAGTTCTTGGGCATGTCCGGATAGAAGTAGTTCTTCCGGTGGAAGATGCTGGGCCGCACCTCGCACGACAGGGCCTCGCCCACCCGCATCGCCAGCTCCACCGCCTGGTGGTTGAGCACCGGCAGCGACCCGGGCAGCCCCAGGCACACGGGGCAGACGTTGGTGTTCGGCTCGTCGCCGAACGCGTTGGGGCAGCCGCAGAACAGCTTGGTGGCCGTCCGCAGCTCGCAGTGGACCTCGAGGCCGATCACCGTCTCGTAGGGCGGGGCCGGCGTCGTCGTCTCAGCCACGGGCTGCCTCCAGGGCGGCGGCGACGCGGAACATCACCGGCTCGCCGAGGGCGGGCGCCATCACCTGCACGCCGACCGGCAGCCCGTCGTCGCCGGCGCCGAAGGGCAGCGACAGAGCCGGGTGACCCGCCAGGTTCGACGGGATGGTGCACACGTCGCTCATGTACATGGTCAGGGGGTCGGCCGTCCTGGCCCCGAAGGCGAAGGCGGTGGTCGGCGCCGTCGGCGACAGGAGGACGTCGAACTGCTCGTAGGCGGCCTCGAAGTCCTGGATGATCAGGGTGCGCACCCGCTGGGCCTGGCCGTAGTAGGCGTCGTAGTACCCGGCCGACAGGGCGTAGGTGCCGAGCATGATCCGCCGCTTCACCTCGGCCCCGAACCCGGCGCCCCGGGTGGCGGCGTTCATGGCGGCCACGTCGGAGCCGTCCACCCGCAGCCCGTAGCGGACGCCGTCGTAGCGGGCCAGGTTGCTGGACGCCTCGGCGGGGGCGATCAGGTAGTAGGCGGCCAGCCCGTGCACGGTCATGGGCAGGGAGACGTCGTCCACCTTGGCGCCGGCGTCGGCCAGGGCGTCGGCCGCCCGCCGCACGCACGCCTCGACGTCGGCGTCCACCCCGGTGATCAGCTCGCGCACGAGGCCGACGCGCAGGCCCTCGACGCCGCCGGCCAGCCCGGCGCTGATGGCCGGCGCCGCCCGGGGGATGGACGTGGAGTCCATCGGGTCGTGACCGGCGATGGCCTCCAGCAGCAGGGCGGCGTCGGCCACCGTGGCGGCGAAGGGGCCGATCTGGTCCAGCGACGAGGCGAACGCCACCAGGCCGTAGCGGCTGACCACCCCGTAGGTGGGCTTCACGCCCACGACACCGCAGAAGGCGGCGGGCTGGCGGATGGAGCCCCCCGTGTCGGAGCCGAGGGCGAGCGGGGCGAAGCCGGCGGCCACCGCCGCCGCGCTGCCGCCGCTCGACCCGCCCGGCACCCGGGAGGTGTCCCGGGGGTTGCGGGTCGGCCCGAACGCCGAGTTCTCGGTGGACGACCCCATGGCGAACTCGTCGAGGTTGGTCTTGCCGACGACCACCGCACCCGCCGCCGCCAGGCGCTGGACGACGGTGGCGTCGTAGGGCGGGCGCCAGCCGTCGAGGATGCGGCTGCTGCACGTGGTGGGGACCCCGCGCGTGCACAGGTTGTCCTTGAGGGCGACAGGGACGCCGGCCAGGGGGCCGGGGTCCTGGCCCGCCGCCACCCGGGCGTCGACCGCGTCCGCCGCAGCCCGGGCCTGGTCGGCCAGCACGGCGTTGAAGGCGTGGAGCTCGCCCTCGCCCGCGGCGATCCGGGACAGGCTGTCCTCGACCACCTGGCGGGCGGTGCGCTCGCCCCGGCGGACGGCGGCGGCGATCTCCCCGGCGGTCACCGGCGCCCCCACCGCCCGGGACGTCGCACCGGCGCATCGGCGGGGCGCCGGCGCCGCGGGCGGGTCACGGCTCCTCCCCGAGGATGGGCGGGACGCGGAAGCGGCCGTCCTCGGCCCTGGGCGCCATGGCCAGCACCTCGTCGCGTTCGAGCACGGGACGGGGCTCGTCGGGGCGGAGGACGTTGCGGAGCGGGAGGGGGTGGGCGGTCGGTGCCACGCCCGAGGTGTCCAGGGCGGCGACGTCGGCCGCGTGGTCGAGCACGGCACCCAGCTCGACGACGAGGCGGGCCATCTCCTCCTCGGTCAGGTCCAGGCGGGCGAGCTTGGCGACGTGGGCGACGTCGGCCGGCGTGATGCGATCGGACACCGAGCCCAGACTACGAGACCGGCACCCGGTCCTCGCCGGCGGCCGTCACCTCCCCCGCGAACTCGACGGTGCGCCGCTCGATGAGCTCGGCGTCCCAGTCCAGGGTGGCGACGTGGAAGCTGCGCTCGAGGATCACCCGCTCCACCGGCCCGGCCACCCGCTCGGCCAGCAGGTCGCTGCTCGACGGCGGCACCACGTGGTCCTTGCGGCTGGTGAAGAGGAGGAGGGGCGACCGGATGCGCCCGAGGCGGGGCTCGAGCCGGCCCAGGGCCTGCATGAGCGACAGCGAGGCCGCCACCGGGGTCCCGCGGTACCCGCCCTCCCCCCGCTCGACGGGGCGGGCGACGTCGCCGCCGATGCCGGGCATGACCTCGACGCCCTCGGCCAACAGGCCTTCCAGGATGTCGAGGAACGACGGGGCGGGCGGCTCGATCATGGGGTTCACGCACACCACGCCGGCCAGCGCGGCGGGCGTACGGGCCGCCAGCCAGCACGCCAGCGTGCCGCCCATCGACAGGCCGACGACCACCACCCGGTCGCAGCGCGAGGCCAGGTGGTCGTACGCCTCCCCGGCGGCGCCCGACCAGTCCTCCCACCGCTTGTCGATCAGGTCGTCCATCGACGTGCCGTGCCCCGGGAGCAGCGGCGCCTCCACCGTGAACCCGGCGCCGGCCAGGGCGGACGCCAACCCGAGCACCGACGCCGGCGTCCCGGTGAACCCGTGGAGGACCAGGGCGCCGCACGGCCCGCCCGCCGCCCGGAACGGCCCGGCGGCGTCGCTGCGGGCCGGCCCGTCGGTCATGCCGCAACCGTACGCGGCGCTAGCGCCGAGAAAGGGAACCTTTGCGATGTTCGCTGACCGAAAAGACCCTGATCCGCCGATGGACACAGCGCTTTCGAACATCGCAAGGGTTCCCTGAAGCGGCGCTAGCGTTCCCCGACCGCCCCGCACCTCCCGAGGAGATCGCCCGTGCCCGAGACCTACCCCTTCCTCAGCGCCGAGTGGCTGGAGGAGGCCCGCAGGATCCGTGAGGAGTTCAAGGGTCAGGTGCCGGCCGGCGAGAACGCCGTGAAGCTCAACCAGGTGATCACCGACGTCCCCTTCGGCGAGGGGACGATCAACGCCCACCTCGACACCTCGGGCGGCGAGCTGGACCTGGAGACGGGCCACCTCGACGACGCCGAGGTGTCGATCACCCTGGACTACGAGACGGCCAAGGCCGTCTTCATCGACCCGCAGAGCGCCATCCAGCACTTCATGGCGGGCAAGATCAAGGTGCAGGGCGACATGACCAAGCTGCTGACGGTGGTGCAGGCGCCGCCCGAGTCGGTGGCGGGCGAGGCCCAGCGCCGCATCGCCGAGATCACCGCCTGAGCCGAGGCGTCCCGCCCCGGCGCGCAGGAGCCCACGGGGGGCTCGCGCCGGCAACGGCTGGGGGATCGCTGCCTCGGCAAGCGCCACCCCGTGGGCCTGCTCACCGGAATTCTCGGGCATCCCGCCCTTTGCGTCGAGGACCATTTTCGCATGGCCCGAACGGGCCAGGACGGCCGTGGCTATCCGGTGACCGGAAAGCGTTCGCCGCGTTCCCAGCGGAAAGGTCCGTGGCCGCACTCGCCGCCATCGGCGGCCTCAACGGCTGCGGACACCGGTGAAAGGACAGGGCGGAGGCGGCGCGAGCTCCGCTCGCCCGCCGGAGCACCACCCAACTCGACCGAATGGAGTGAGGCGAACGAATGAGGTCGATGATCTACGCCCGGCGGGAGATGAGGAGCCGGTCGCAGACCGAGCAGAAGAAGTCGAGGTCGTCGAGGCGCTCCGACCAGCCGCCCGGCAGCCACTCGATGCTCTCGCAGCGCCGGCAC
>DATLFN010000045.1 GCA_035540975.1 Acidimicrobiales bacterium | reverse complement strand
CCATGGCCCGCCCCCGACCCCTACTCGCCGTGGTGGTCCTGGGGCTGCTCGGGCTGCTCGCCGCCATGCTCGTGCCCGGCGCCCGCGCCACCGACCCGAGCCCCGGGCGGACCGTGCCCGGCGGGCCGCTGCCGGTCAAGGTCATGACGCGCAACCTCTATCTCGGGGCGGACCTGCGGCCGGCGATCGCCGCCACGACCCCGGAGCAGGCACGGACGGCCGTGGCGTCGATCTTCTCCGTGGTCAGGCGCACCAACTTCCCGGAGCGGGCGGTGGCGCTCGCCCGTGAGCTGGCCGACGCCGATCCCGTCCTCGTGGGGCTCCAGGAGGTCGCCGCCTGGTACCGCGGCCCTCTCGGCGACCCGGCGCCGGCGACCACCGTCGAGTACGACTTCCTCGAAATCCTCCTGCGGGAGCTGGCTGCCGCCGGCGCCCCGTACTCGGTGGTCCGGGTGCAGGACGAGGCCGACATCGAGGGCCCGGCCGGCGCCCCGTTCCTCCACGACGTCCGGCTGGTCCAGCGCGACGCCGTCCTCGTCAAGGCGGGCCTGGAAGCCGACGTCGGGCTGGAGGCCGTCCGGTCCGGCCACTTCGTGACGACGCTCGTCGTCCCCACCGGCAGCGGGCAGGTGGTCGCGGTGAAGCGTGGGTGGATCTCCGTCGACGCCACCGTCGACGGGCGGGCCTTCCGTTTCGTGAACACCCACCTGGAGGCCTTCCACCCGCTGATCCGGCTGGGCCAGGCGGGGGAGCTGGTGGCGCCCACCGGGCCGATCGGGTCGGCGCCCGGCGACGTCGTCCTGGCCGGCGACCTCAACACCGGCCCCGAGCTGCCCGACCACACGAACCGCCTGGCGTTCCACGCCCTGGTCGCCGCCGGCCTGACCGACACCTGGCGCGCCCTGCATCCCACCGACCCGGGCTACACGTCCGGCTTCGGCGAGCTACTCGACGAGCCCCCCGGCGCCCTCGAGCACCGGGTGGACCACGTGATGACGCGGGGCAGCGTCGGCCTCGTCGACTCCCGCCGGTACGGGGCCGACCCCGACGACCGGACCGCCGGCGGCCTGTGGCCGTCCGACCACGCCGGCGTGGCCGCCACCATCCTCCCTTAGCGGCTGGCGGTCGCCCGATGGTGGGGCGTACCGGAACACGTCACCGCTGACGGCTCGGCGAAATCCGCTGGGCCGGCGCCCGTGCAGCCTTCAAGCTGTCGGGATGGGGCACCCCGTCTGGCCGCTGTTCGACATCGTCGTGCGCACGCCGCGCCTGGAGCTGCGCTACCCCGACGACGCCATGCTCGCCGAGCTGGCCGCCGTCGCCGCCGAGGGGATCCACGATCCCGACCGCATGCCGTTCCTCCAGCCGTGGACCCGGGCGTCGTCGCCCGACCTCGAGCGGGAGGCCCTGAAGTTCTGGTGGGGGCAGCGGGCGGGCTGGAGCCCCGACCGGTGGAACTTCACGGCCGCCGTGGTGGTCGGAGGCCGCCCCGTCGGCGTCCAGGACTTGGGCGCCCGGGCGTTCGCCGTCACCAAGGCGGTGGGGACCGGGTCGTGGCTGGGACGGCGCCACCAGGGCCAGGGCATCGGCACCGAGATGCGGGCCGCCGTCCTCCACCTGGCGTTCGCCGGCCTGGGCGCCGACCTCGCCACCAGCGGGTCGTTCGAGGACAACGCCGCGTCTCGGGCGGTCTCCCGTCGGCTGGGGTACGAGGAGAACGGGTACACCATCCGCGACCGCGAGGGGCGGCCCGCCCGCGAGATCCGGTTCGCCCTGACGCGGTCGCGGTGGGAGGCGACCCGGCGGGACGACATCGTGGTTGAGGGCCTCGACGCCTGCCGGGAGTGGTTCGGCGCCTGACCGCGACCCGTCGCGGCGCGCGGTCGACGGCGAGTGGACCGAACGGGTCCTACGTGGCGAAAAACCGTTGCCACACAAAGCGTTCTCCTTGCGCCGGTTGATCGAACAGGTGTACGATTGGGTGTGATCGACGGGCTGGAGGCGGTGCTGGAGGAGCTGGGGGCGGCCGAGCCGCAGGCCCTGTCCGATCCCGAGGCCATCGAGCGCCTGCACCGCTGCCTGGCCCGCCTGGAGGCGGTCACCACCCGGGCCGCCGCCGCCTTCGACGCCTCGGGGGCCTGGCAGGCACGGGGCGCCCGCTCCGCCGCCGCCTGGCTGAGCGTGCAGTGCGGCCTGGCGCCCGCCTCGGCCCAGCGCCGGGTCCACCTGGGCCGCGCCCTGCGCCACCTGCCGGCGGCCGAGGCGGCGTGGACGGCGGGCGAGGTCGACTCGTCGCACGTGGCCCTGCTGGCCCGGGCCCGCACGCCGGCCACCGAAGAGGCCATGGCCGGCGACGAGGCCGTGCTGGTGGGCCAGGCCAAGGCCATGCGCTTCTCCCACTTCGTACGGGCCCTGGCCTACTGGCGCTACCGGGCCGACCGCGACGGCGGCGAGGGCGACGCCCGCCGGGTGCGCGACGAGCGGCGCTTCCACCTGTCCAGGACCTTCGGGGGGACCTACGTGGGCGACCTGGTGCTCGACCCCATCGCCGGCACCGTCGTGGCCGAGGCCCTGCGCCGCATCGAGGACGAGCTGTTCACCGCCGACCGGGCCGAGGCGCGCCAGCGCAGGGGCGACGACGCCATGGCGAGCGACCTTCGCCGCACCCCGGCCCAGCGCCGGGCCGACGCCTTGGTGGAGATGGCCCGGCGGGCGGGCACCGCCCCGGCCGACGGGCGCCGGCCCGAGCCGTGCTTCAGCGTCCTGGTGGGCTACGAGACCTTCGCCGGGCCGCTGTGCGAGCTGGCCGACGGGACGGTGGTCACGCCGGGGTCGCTGGTGGAGTGGCTGGGCGAGGCGTGGGTGGAGCGGGTGGTGTTCGACGGCCCGTCGAGGGTGATCGACGTGGGGGTGGCCCGGCGCCTGTTCACCGGGGCCACCCGCCGGGCCGTCGAGGTGCGGGACCGGGAGTGCTACCACCCCACCTGCGACGAGCCGGCCGGGCGCTGCCAGGTCGACCACGTGGAGCCGTGGTCGGCCGGCGGGCGCACGGTGGCCGCCAACGGCCGCCCGGCCTGCGGGTTCCACAACCGGGCCCGCCACCGGGGACCACCGCCCGGGGCGTAGCAAGGCAGGGGGGCGGGCGACAGGTCGGCTTCGACGGAGGCGCCCGCCGGAGCGACATCGCGCCGCGGACAGGGACGGCCGGAGGGCTGACGCCTGCCGGAGCGACACGTCCCCGCCGACAGGAACGGCCGGAGGGCTGACGCCTGTCGGAGCGACACGTCCCCGCCGACAGGGACGGTCGGAGGGCTGACGCCTGCGGGAGCGACACGTCCCCGCCGACAGGGACGGCCGGAGGCTGACGCCCGCCGGACCGACACGTCCCCGCCCATGCCATGCGCCCGACCGCCGCGCCGTCATGGCGACGAGGACGTGCCCGTGGAAGCCCTCCGATGCCTCGGTCGGTCGGGCGACCGCACCGCCGACCCCACGCGGTCCGCGCGCACGGCCCCGACCGTCGACCGGCCATCACCTTCGTCCGAGCGCCTCCAGGGCGACATCGGGGACGTCGGTGATGATGGCGTCGACGCCGCACCCGGCGACGAAGCGGACCCGCTCGGGGTCGTCGACCGTCCACGTGTGGACCGCCAGGCCCTTGGCCGAGGCGGCGGCGACCAGGTCCGGGGTGACGGCCTCGTGACGGGGCTGGACGGCGAAGTGCCCACGGGCGGCGACCAGGGCGATGGCGTCCACCTGGTCGTAGGAGGCCAGCGTCAGCCACCCCGTGCGCACCGCCGGCTCGGCCTCCCGGGCGGCGTCGATGGACGCCATCGAGAACGCCGAGACGAACGAGGACCCGGCCATGCCGAGGCGGGCCAGCAGGGCGGCCGTCTCCCGGGCCGCCGTCTCCTCGGGATCGAAGCCCGGCTCGGTCACCAGGTTCTTGATCTCGGCGTCCACGACGAGGCCGCGGCACTCCTCCAGGGCGTCCTCCAGCGTGGGGACCCAGGCAGGCAGGTCCGCCACCGGTACGGTGGCGACGGCCCGGCCGTCGGGCAGCGTGGCGTCGTGGTGGACGACGAGGACGCCGTCGGCCGAGCACCGCACGTCGAGCTCCACGCCGTCGGCGCCCACGGTGCGCGCGGAGGCGAACGCCTGGAGCGTGTTCTCGCGCGCGCTCGCCGTCATCCCGCGGTGCGCCAGGACCAAGGTCACCTTTCTGGCCACCTCGCCCTTGCGGCCGCATACCCCGCCCGGTAGTCTGCGGTCACCCACATTTCGCACGCCGTACACAAACGCGGTAGCTTGTGAACAATTTCACGAACATGCGGACGGCAGACAGCCGTCCGAGGAGGAACCCCACCGTGGCGCTCACCTGGAGTCGCTCGATCGACTGGGACACCGACGATTGGCGGGATGTGTCGGCATGCCGGGACACCAGCCCGACCCTGTTCTTCCCGGTCGGCACGACCGGACCGGCCATCGAGCAGATCGAGGCGGCCAAGGCGGTGTGCCGCAGCTGTCCTGCCCAGGCGCCCTGCCTGGAGTTCGCGCTGGCCACCAACCAGGAGTCGGGCGTGTGGGGGGGCACCTCGGAGGAGGAGCGCCGCAAGCTCCGCAAGGTGTGGCTCTCCCGGCAGCGCCAGGCCGCCGCTTCCTGACCTCACGCCGGCCGGCCCTGGTCCAGGGGTAGGCGCAGCTCCACGATCGTCCCCCCGTCGGTCCACATGCGGATGGACCCGCCCAGCTGGCCGGTCACCAGGTTGCGCACGATCGACAACCCGAGCGTGTCCGTCTTCTCGACGGAGAACCCGGGTGGCAGGCCGCGGCCGTTGTCGCACACCTCCACCACCAGCATCGGGCCCTCGTGGCGGAGCCGGACCTCCACCCTCCGCTCGTCGCCCTCGCCGAAGCGCTCGGGCGGGAAGGCGTGCTCGGCGGCGTTCTGGAGCAGCTCGTTGACGACGACGGCGAGCGGCGTGGCCAGCTCGGCGGGGAGCTGACCGGGCTCGCCGGTGGTCGTGAACGACACCGACCCGCCCGGCGACACGGCCACCTCCTTGGCCATGCGCAGGAGAGGGTCGAGGATCTCGTTGAACGGCACCTGCTGGCTGGGGTCGCGGGAGAGGATCTCGTGCACCAGGGCGATGGACCGGATCCGCCGCTCGGCCTCGGCCAGGGCGTCCCGGCCCTCCCCCGCCGAGAGCCGGCGGGCCTGGAGGCGCAGCAGGGACGAGATCGTCTGGAGGTTGTTCTTGACCCGGTGGTGGACCTCGCGGATCGTGGCGTCCTTCGACACCAGCAGCTGGTCGCGGCGGCGCAGGTCGGTGACGTCGCGGAGCAGGACGAGCCCGCCCGACACCTCGCCCGACTCCAGCAGGGGGATGCAGCGCAGCAGGACGATGATGTCGGGGTGGCGGCCGATCTCCTCGGTGACGGGGATGGCCCGGAAGAACGCCTGCTGGATGGCGGTCTCCTCCACGCCCAGCTCGTCGAGGCGGAGGCCCTCGGCGTTGGAGTAGATGCCCATGCGGTGCAAGGCGTTCACCGCGTTGGGCGAGGCGTACTCGACTCGGCCCGTCGAGTCGAGGGACAGGACGCCGTCGCCGACGCGCGGCGCCTCGGTGGTGGGCGCGTCCTCCTGCTCGAACGGGAAGTGGCCGGTGACGATCATGCGGGCCAGCCGGTCGAACGTCTCGGCGTAGACGCGCTCGAGCTCGCCGGGGCGGCGCCCACCGACGGCCAGGGGCGCCTCCCGCGTGAGCACGGCGACCAGCTCGCCGTCCCAGCGCACCGGGATGCACTGCACCCGCGCCCGCTCGCCCCGGTCGACGCCCGCCTCGCCCTCGACGATCTCGCCCAGCCGCCACGCCCGGGCGACGAGGGGTCGCTCCGCCTCGGAGACCACCCGTCCGACCAGGTCGTCGTGGTAGAGCGTCTGGCCCGTGGTCGGGCGCATCTGCCCGTGGACGACGAAGCGGGTGGGGTCGCCCGACGCGGCGGGCACGTACAGGACCAGGTCGGCGCGGGAGAGGTCGGCCAGCATCCCCCACGTGGCCATCAGGCGCTGGAGGTGCGCCTGGCCCCCGTCGGCCGGCGACTCCGCCTTGGCCGCCGGCGCGGTCACCGGGCCCCTGTCGCCGTCTGGCACCGGGATCCGACACCATGGTGTCGATTCCCGGTGCCAGAGCCGGCATGGGGGCGGTGCGGGCGCCTCACAGGGCCACCGGGCGGGGGCGGCGCCCGCTGAAGGCGGTGAGCTCGCAGTACCCGGCGGCCTCCAC
Source organism: Acidimicrobiales bacterium (assembly GCA_035540975.1). Lineage (NCBI taxonomy): Bacteria > Bacillati > Actinomycetota > Acidimicrobiia > Acidimicrobiales > Acidimicrobiales bacterium. The sequence continues at coordinate 11,306 of DATLFN010000045.1, read as the reverse complement.
CATCGATCGCAGGTCGCCGGCGCGGTCGGCCACGTCGGGGAGGACGTGGGCGTCCGACGCGGTGGTGACCGGGACGCCGCGGGCGGCGAAGCGGCGGAGCAGCTCGGGCGCCGGGTACGCCTCGCCCACCGGCTTGCGCCAGCCGGCCGACGACACCTCGGCCGCCATGCCGCTGGCCGCCGCCGCCTCGGCCATGCGGTCGTAGAACTCGTCGGGCACGGCGGGGACGCGGCCCGTCACCTTGCACAGGTCGGGGTGGGCGAGCACGTCGCACACCCCCGAGGCGGCCAGCTCCTCCAGCGCCCCGGTGTAGCCCCGCCATGCCTCCTCGGTGCCCCGGCGGGCCCACTCGGCGGCGACCACCGGGTCGTCGTAGTCGTCGAAGCCCCAGGCGCCCACCCAGTGCACGGAGCCCAGCAGGACGTCGAAGGGGTAGCCCGACAGCAGGGCGGCGACCTTGTCCATGCGCCCGGCGTAGTGGTCGACCTCGAGGCCGAGGACGACGGGGAGCCCGGCCGCCTTGGCCGCCAGGCCCGCCTCGACGTAGGCGTCGAGGTCCTCGCGGGCGTGGTCGGCCCAGTACGCGGCCATGGTGCGGCGCAGGGCGGGATCCGGGTCGTCGTCCCAGAAGCCGGCCAGCACGGCGTCGGCCTGGGCGAAGCGGAACAGGTGCTCGGTGACGGCGATCTCGGCCACGCCGGCCGCCCCCGCCCGCTCGCAGTACGCCGCCAGGCGCTCGACCGTCTCCCCCTCGGCCCGCCGTCCGTGCGGCCACAGGTGGAGGTGGTAGTCGAGCACCCCGTCAGCGTCGCGCCACGAGCGTCACCCCGTCGCGCACCGGCAGCTGGACGCACACCACGCGGGGGTCGGCCCGCACGCGGTCGTTGAAGGCACGGATGGCGACGGTGTCCTCGGAGTCGTCCGCCTCCTCCAGCACCCGGCCGCTCCACAGCGTGTTGTCGACGACGATCAGCCCGCGCTCGGCCAGCTTGGGCAGCACCGCCTCGTAGTAGCTCGTGTAGTTGACCTTGTCGGCGTCGACGAAGACGAGGTCGAACGGGCCGTCGAGCGTCTCCAGCGTGTCGAGGGCGGGGCCCACCCTGATCTCGATGCGGTCGGCGTACCCGCTCCGGTCGGCGAAGCGGCGGGCCACCTCGGCATGGCGGGGCTCGATGTCGCAGGTGACGATGCGCCCGTCCGGTGGGAGCCCGGCCGCCATCGAGAGCGCCGAGTAGCCGCTGAACGTGCCGATCTCCAGCACCCGGCGGGCGCCGGTCGCGAACACCAGCAGCTCGAGGAAGCGGCCCTCGACGTGGCCCACCATCATCCCCGGCGACGGCAGGGAGCGGGACGTCTCTTCGGCCAGCTCCACCAGCAGCGGCGGGGGCGGCGTGGAGTGCGCCTCGGTGTACGCCTCGATCGCGGGATCCACCACGGGCATGCGCGGAATCTACGCCCAGACCTTCTCGGCCAGGCGGAGCAGGCCCCGCAGGTCGCAGATGTCGGTGTCGAAGTAGGGGACGGAGACGACGACGTCGGTGGACACCGACAGCTCGGCCCGCTGCTCGGCCTCGCGCTGGGCGACCACCTGGAAGTTCAGGTAGCTCTCGGCGATCTCGGCCAGCACCCGGGCGACCTGCGCGTCCCCGCCCACCCCACCGCCGTCCCCCAGGCCGGCCAGCGCGGCGGCCGGGTCCTCGGCCAGGCGGGAAGCCGCCGCCGCGGCACCGTCGTCCAGCAGCCACGCCGGCAGCACCCGGTTCAGGACGACGGCGCCCAGGTGGAAGCCGCGCCCGTCCAGCGCCTTGACGAACACCTCGGCCTCGTGGAGCGGCGCCGCCTCCAGGGTGGTGACGACCACGTAGGACGTGCGGTGGTCGCGCAGGAGACGGCTCACCGCCTCCGCCCGCTCCACGAACCCCGGCGCCATCGTCTGGAACAGGGAGAAGAACTCGGCGATGTCGTGGAGGAACTGCGAACCGAGCACCCGGTCGGCCACCGTGAAGAAGGGCTTGGAGGCCAGGTTCACCACCCGGTGGCGGGCGGGGGCGGTGAGGACGCGGAGGAAGCGGCTCGAGAAGAAGTCCGCCATGCGCTCGGGTGCCGACAGGAAGTCGAGGGCGTTGCGGGTGGGCGGCGTGTCCACCACGATCAGGTCGTAGCTGCCCTCGGAGTGGATCTCGTAGAGCCGCTCCATGGCGATGTACTCGTGGCTCTGCACGAACCGGCCGGCGATGTTGTCGTACAGCTTGTTGTCGAGGATGCGCCGGGCCGTGCGCCGGTCGGGGGCGTGCTGGGAGACCAGGTCGTCCCACGACTTCTTGGTGTCGAGCTGGGCGGCCCACAGCTCGCCCCGGGCCGGGTGGCCGGCCGCCGCGAACGCCTCGGCCGGCACCCGCCGGGCGTCGTTGCCGAGGGCCCGCACGCCCAGGGCGTCGGCCAGCCGGCGGGCCGGGTCGACGGTGAGGACCAGGACCTTGCCGCCGTGCCGGGCGGCGGCCATGGCGGCCAGGGCGGCGGACGTCGTGGTCTTGCCGACGCCGCCCGACCCGCAGGCGACGACGATCTCCTTGGCCGCCAGCAGCTGCTCTACCGACACGGAGGTGCGGGCCCGGTCCATCAGTAGCCCAGCTCGGCGGCCAAGGCCTCGGACACCTGGTGGGTGGCGCGCAGGCCGTGCGAGCGGAGGAACAGGTACGGGACGTACAGGAGGGGCACGGACGGGTCGACGCCCGCCCGCAGCCGCTCCAGGTGGTCGGCCCGCGTGCGGCGCAGGGTGACCGCCAGCCGGGCCGCGTCCACGATGGGGCCGACGTCGCCGCCCGCCACCTTCGACAGCGCCTGCGTGTGCCCGGGCTCGGCCAGGCGCTCGAACACCGCCTCCTCGCCCCGCCCGAACAGCTCTGGAAGGACCCGGTTGACGACCACGCCGGCCAGGTCGACGGCCGTCTCCGAGCGCAGGCGGGCGGCCAGGTCGACGGTCTCGCTGACGGGCATCTCCTCGGGCGTGGCGACGATGACCATCCCGGTCCGGCGGGGGTCGGAGAGGATGTCGAGCATCCAGCGGGTCTGCTCGCGGATGATCCCGACCTGCACCAGCTCGTTGATCGCCTGGGGGGCGGCCAGCTGGCCGACCACGTGGCCGGTGGCGGCACCGTCGACCACCACCAGGTCGTAGCGGCCCTGGCGCACCTCGTAGGCGAGCTTGCCGATGGTGAGGATCTCCCGCACGCCGGGGGCGGCGGTCGCCACGAAGTCGAACATGCGGGCCAGCGGCCCGATGCGGGCGGCGACGGGGAGGCGCAGCTGGAGGGCCAGGTACTCCTTGAGCGACGCCTCGGTGTCCATCGTCATGGCGAACAGCCGGGGCTGGACCTCCCGCTCGGCGAAGGTCGTCGGCCCCGTCTCGAACACCGCCGCCAGGTCGCCCTTGGCGTCCACCTCGCAGGCGAGCGTGCGCTTGCCCCGCTGGGACGCCAGCAGGGCGAGCGCGGCCGCAACGGTCGTCTTCCCGACGCCGCCCTTGCCCGTGACCAGAATCAGCTTCCGGTCGAGGAGATCGCCCACTCAGGGGGCGCCGAAGCCCACCCGGCGCTCCTCGGACGACGCGCCGATCTCGACGTAGGCGACCTTGGCCGACGGCACGCCGACCCTGCGGCCCTTGCGGTCGGTGAGCCAGAGGACCCCGTCACCCGAGGCGAGCGCCTTCTCCACCTTCTTGGCGACGGCCTCGGGCTCCTCGCCCATGTCCAGCTCGATCTCCTTCGGCGTCTGGGTCACGCCGATGCGGACGTCCATGTCGCTTACTCCTCTCGTTCGTCTCGCTCGGGCCCGGCGGCGTGCGCCGCGGGCGGGTCCTCGTCGCCGGCCCGCGCATTCGGCTCGGACGCGGCCGCCACGGCCGGCACCGGCGCCTCGTCCCACCGGCCCCACGCCGGCGTGCGGCGCACGAAGGCGATCCACGCCGTGCACACCGCGACGGTGGCGAGGGCCGTCATCTGGCTGCCGGTGAGGCCGAGCCGGCGCACGTCCTCCCGCAGGAAGTCCTCGACGACGCGCTGGGCCCCGTACCAGGCGCCGAACACCATGACGAGGAAGCCGTCGAAGCGGGGCGTACGACGCAGGCGCAGAAGGACGGCGAGCAGCACGGCGGTCAGCACCAGGTCGTACAGGGCCGTCTGGTGGACGACGGACCCCGGCTCGCACGGGAACGCCGTCTCCACGCCGGCGGGCGGGCACCGGTACCCGAGGAAGAAGTCGGTGGGCTTGCCGAGGTGGTCGGCGACCACCAGGTCGCCGACCCGGCCGACCACCACGCCGAGGGCCATGCCGGGCGCCGCCGCGTCCATGACCTTCCAGAACGAGATCCGCCGCCGGCGCATGGCGGGCATGGCGAAGGCGATGGCGCCGAAGAAGCCGCCCAGCAGCGAGATGCCGCCCTCCCACACCCGGAGCACCTCGGCCACCGAGGCGAACTCGGAGGCGTGGTTGACGACGTAGGCCAGGCGGGCGCCGACGATGGCACCCACGGCGGCGAGGGTCAAGAGCGCGTAGACGTCGTCGTCGTCGATGCCGATCCGGCGGGTGCGGGGGATGAGCAGCCGGGCGCCGGCGAGGAACCCGGCGGCGGTGCCCATCCCGTGGGGGGACAGGGACACCGGGCCGAGGTCGATGTGGACCACGGGGTCGTAGGAGATGGCGCCGAGCACCCTTCACGTTCTAGTGCCCCGCCGCCGGGACGGGGACGGCCCACTGGCAACGGCCGGCGGCCCGACCGGGCTCAGGGCCGGCGGTGCCCGGCGGCCCGACCGGGCCGATCGAGGGCGTCCAGCATGCCGTGCAGCGCCGTCTCGATGGCGTCCGACTGGCGCCGGTGGTGGGCGGCGCCGAGCCGGTGGCCGGCCAGGGCGGCGGCCGCGCCGGCGGGGACGGCGGCGGCCGTGACGGGATCGAGCCCCAGCAGCAGGAGCGAGCCGCCGGCGGCGGCGGCACCGACGACGCCACCGCCCACGACCATCGCCGCGGACGCCCGCCGCACGCCGCCCACGTCGAGGCGCAGGTGGACCAGGGAACGGGCGCCCGCCTCGCCCGGGTCCTCCACGACGGCCACCTCGATCCCGCCCACGTCCTGGAGGCACAGGCGGCGCTGGATGCGCCGGTCGATGCTGCGCCGGACCGACGCCGCCAGGTCCTCACGCGGCACCCACCGCGACCGGCCGCCGGCGTGGCGGACCACCCGGAACAGCTCGCCTTCGAGGAAGCGGTGGACGGCCGCCTCGACGGCGGGGGCGGCACCCGCGACGCCCCGCGACACTTCGAGGGTCCCCGGGCCGAACAGCCGGGTGGCCCGCACCGGGCGGCGGTCGGCGGGAGCCGCGAGGGCACCGACGCGCAGCTCGGCGATGGCGCGGCGCACCGACTGGCGGGACAGGCCCACCTCCACGGCCACCTCCTCGAGGGTGGCGGCATCGAGGCCCCCGGCGTCGCCCGGCGCCCGCTGCTCCAGCTCGGCCGCCCGGCGCAGGACGACGGCCGTCTCCTCGTCCGTGAGACGGTCGCCGTCCACGCCCGCGACAGTACCGGCGCGGCGCCGGTCGCCGGCCGCGTCACAGGCGCTCGGTACGGTGAGCGCATGGCCGGACACGCCTTCGCCACCGCCCACCGGGCCGCCGCGGTGGGGCCGGCGCCCCTCCCCCTCGCTCGCCGGGAGGCCCGCGAGGAAGCCGAGCACGCCCTCCTCGCTCCCGGTGCCACCCGGGCGGTGGGCGCCGGTACCCGGGCCCGCCCGGAGGAGGCGGACCCGTTCCGGACCTGCTTCGAGCGCGATCTCGACCGGGTCCACCACTCGCGGCCGTTCCGGCGCCTGGCCGGCAAGTGCCAGGTGTTCATCGCTCCCGACGACGACCACCTCCGCACCCGCCTCACCCATGCCATCGAGGTGGCCCAGGTCGCGGTGGGCATCGCCCGGCCGGCGGGGCTGAACGTGGCGCTCACGGCGGCGGCCGCCACCGCCCACGACTGCGGCCACGGCCCGGCCGGCCATGCGTCCGAGGAGGCCTTCTCGCCCTTCCTGGAGGGCGGCTACCACCACGCCGTCTACGGGGCCGACGTCGTGCTCGGCCCGCTCAACCTGTGCGCGGAGACGCTGGACGCGGTGCGCAACCACTCGTGGAACCGCCCGGCGCCCCACACGCCCGAGGGCGAGATCGTGGCGTGGGCCGACCGCATCGCCTACGTGTGCCACGACTTCGAGGACGCGGTGCGGGCGGGCATCGTCGAGGCCGACGACCTGCCGGCCGACGTGGCCGCCGTGGTCGGCCGGCGTCGGTCGGCCCAGATCAACGCCCTCATCGGCGCCGTCCTCGCCACCATCGCCGACACCGGCCGGGTCGGGATGCGGGCGGCGGAGGCGGAGGCGCTGGCGGCCTTCCGGGCGTTCAACTTCGAGCGCATCTACCTGCGCCCGGCGTCGGTCGCCCAAGCCGACCGGGTGGTCGAGCTGCTGCGGGCCCTGGTCGAGTGGTACGCCACGCACCCCTCCGCCGTCGACGGCGACGGCGAGCGCTCCGGCGCCGACCCCGTGGCCGCGGCCGTGCGCCACGTGAGCGGCATGACCGACCGCTACGCGCTGCGCATGGCCGAGCAGCACCTGGGCTGGGGCCCCGACAAGCTGCCGCGCGGCGTCTGACGGCCGCCGTCGCCGCCCGTCACCGCGGGCACCGATGCCCTTGCAACCGGCCACCGAACATGTACTTTCTGTCAAATCGGACGCAGGCTCACTTCCCCGGCTTTTCCCCGCGTGGGGTGGAAGGTCTTCGCCGCGCTGGCGGCTGCCGCCGTCGCGGGGCACTACCTGGTCCCCGACACCGACGTGCGGGGCGCCGTCTACGTGGGGCTCGCCGTCTCGGCGGTGGTGTCCTGCGTCGTCGGCGTCCGCGTCAACCGGCCCGAGTACCCCACCGGGTGGTACGTCTTCACGGCCGGGCTGCTGGTGTTCTTCCTGGGCGACGGCGTCTACTACTACGACACGTTCATCCGCGACGTCGAGCGGCCGTTCCCTTCGGTGGCCGACGGCCTGTTCCTCTCGAGCTACCCGTTGCTGAGCGCCGGTCTCCTGTTGATGATCCGCCGGCGCGACCCGGGCGGCGACCGCAGCAGCCTGGTCGACGCGTGCATCGTGGCCACCGGGTGCGGGCTCCTCGCCGAGGTCTACCTGATCGCCCCCGCCGTCCAGTCGGGCATGCCCTTCATCGAGCGGGCCATCACCACCGCCTATCCGGTGGGCGACGTGCTCCTGCTGGCCGTGGCTGCCCGCCTCGCCATGACGACCGGGGCCCGGCGCCCCGCCTACTGGCTCCTCGGGCTCGCCGTGACGTCGCTGCTGACGTCCGACCTCGTGTACGCCGTGAGCCAGCTGTCGGGCACGTTCGAGCCGGGGACGGCGCAGGACATCGGCTGGATGGGCTTCTACGCCTTCAGCGCCATCGCCGCCCTGCATCCCTCCATGGCCACGCTGTCCTCCCCCGGCCTCGCCCACGAGAGCGGGTCGGGGCGGGTCCGCATCTTCGTCTTCGGCACCGTGGTCCTGGTGGCACCCGCCGTGCTCGCCGTGCAGACCGTTCGGGGCGACCTCGACGAGCTGGAGTTCGTCGCCGGGGCCTCCATCGTGCTCTCGCTGCTGGTGCTGGCCCGGGTGGGGATCCTGGTGGGGTCGCTCGCCGACACCGCCGCCCGCGAGCGCACCCTGGGGAGCGCGGCGGCCGCCTTCGGGGCGTCGGAGGACCGGGAGGCCATCTGCGCCGCCGCCCTCGACGCGGCGAGGGAGCTGGCCGGCCCGGGGCGCGAGGCCCACCTCGCCATGTGGTCGAACGAGGACGTGGTGGCGAACCAGGAGCGGGAGCTCCACCCCGACGGTCACACCTCCGGTGAGCCCGCTCCCGTGGCCGGCGCGCTCGGCCTCGAAGACCTGGACGCCGTGCTCCAGCGCCCCGGCGGCGGGCGGGACGACGCCCTCCACACCCTCATCTCCCCCGTCGTGGTCCAGGACGAGCTCCTGGGCGCCGTGGTGGTCCGGTCCGACCGGACGCTGCCCGTGGGGCTGGTCGACTCCGTGGACACGCTGAGCTCGCAGCTGGCCATGGCGCTCGAGCGGTCGGCCCTGGCCGAGGACCTGCACCAGCGCCGGGGCGAAGCCCGCTTCCGGTCCCTCGTCCACAACTCGTCCGACGTCATCACCGTCGTCGACGCCGACTCCACCATCCGCTACCAGACCCCTTCGGTCGAGCAGGTGCTCGGGTACCGCCCCGACTCGCTCGTGGGCAGCCGGCTCCTCCGGCTCGTCCACCCCGACGACGTCGCCGCGGCCCTCGCCCTGTTCGAGGAGGCCACCACGGCGACGGCCCGGCCCAAGGTCCCCATCGAGCTCCGCGCCCGGCGGGCGGACGGCCGGTGGGTGGACGTCGAGGCCGTCGGCGACAACCTGCTGGGCGACCCCAACGTCGGCGGCATCGTCGTCACCCTCCGGGACGTGAGCGACCGCAAGGCGTTCGAGCGGAAGCTGCGCCACCAGGCCCTGCACGACTCGCTGACCGGCCTGGCCAATCGGGCGCTGTTCACCGACCGGGTCGAGCACGCCCTCTCCCAGCGCGCCCAGGGCAACCGCCAGGTGGCGGTCGTCTTCCTGGATCTCGACGACTTCAAGACGGTCAACGACAGCCTGGGCCACGCCGCCGGCGACAAGCTCCTGTCGACCGTGGCCGCCCGGCTGGCCGAGAACGTCCGGCCGGGCGACACCACCGCCCGCCTGGGCGGCGACGAGTTCGCGGTGCTCCTGGAGGGCCCCGGCGCCGCCGACACCGCCTTCGCCGCCGCCGACCGGCTGCTCCGGGCGTTGAAGGAGCCCTTCACCATCGACGGCAAGGACGTGGACGTCTCCGCCAGCCTCGGCATCGCCGTGGCCGACGGCTCCGGCGGGCGGGCCGAGGAGCTGCTCCGCAACGCCGACATCGCCATGTACACGGCCAAGAGCCACCACAAGGGCGGCCGGGCCCTGTTCGAGCCCCGCATGCACGAGGCGGCGCTGCGGCGCCTGGAGCTCAAGGCCGAGCTCCAGCGGGCCGTCGACGCCGGCGACTTCCTGCTCCAGTACCAGCCCATCGTCGACCTGGGGACCGGCTCCGTCGAAGGCTTCGAGGCGCTCGTCAGATGGGCGCACCCGGAGAAGGGGATGGTCCCTCCCGCCGAGTTCATCCCGCTGGCCGAGGAGACCAACCTCATCCTCCCCCTCGGGCGGTGGGTCCTGGAGCAGGCGTGCCGCCAGGCCCGCACGTGGCACCGGGCGCTGGGCACGACGATGAGCGTCAACCTGTCGCAGAAGCAGGTGGCCGAGCCGGGGCTGGTCGAGGACGTGGCGGGCGTGCTGCGGCGCACGGGCGCGGCGCCCGGCTCCATCACCCTCGAGATCACCGAGAGCGTCGTCATGCACGACGTCGAGCAGACGGTGGACGTCCTCCGGCGCCTGCGGCAGCTGGGCGTGTCCGTCGCCATCGACGACTTCGGGACCGGGTACTCGTCCCTGGCCACGCTCCGCCAGCTCCCCGTGGACGTCCTCAAGATCGACAAGGCCTTCGTCGACGACGTGGCCACGTCGTCGGAGGACGCCGTCCTGGTGGGGACGGTCGTCGACCTGGCTCGCGGCCTCGGCATGGTGACCGTGGCCGAGGGCATCGAGGACGCCGCCCAGCGCCACCGCCTCCGCCAGCTGGGCTGCGCACGCGGCCAGGGCTACCACTTCGCCCGGCCGCTCCCGCCGGCCGACGCCGAGGCCTACGCAGTCGCCCAGGGCCGCCACGGTTGACGTTCCCGACGGACCTGGCAGACTGGGCGAAGCGGGCACGGCGGCCGCAGCGATCGGCGTACGTCCGCAAGGAGGAAACCATGGACTACGCGACGCGCTGGGACGGGCCCGTCCGCGACGCCATTCCTTCGCCCGGCGGCCATGCGTCGTACCGGGCGACCACCTCGGTCATCCGCGGTCCCGCCGTGCTCGAGGCGCCGGGCGGCGCCGAGCTCGACGACCTCCTCGAGGCGGCCGGGGCACCGCTGACCGCCCGGCGGACGTGGCTGCGGGCGTGGGTACGGGCCTACGAGCCGGCCGGGCCCGAGGCCGTGGTCGTCCGGGACGAGGCGACCGGGCGGCTCGACGGCGTCGCCGTGCTCTGGGCCCGGGCCGGCGCCGACCACGACGTCGTCGCGCCACTGGGCCGGCGCCAGTCGGACCGGGGGGCGCTGCCGGCCCGCCACGCCGCCGCCGCCGAGGCCCTGGCCGCGGCCGTGACCGCGCACCTCCGTGCCCGACGGCGCCCGTGGCTCCTCAGGCTCGGCCAGCTCCCCGCCGGCGACCCGGTGGCCGCCGCCATGGTGCGCCGGCTCGGCGGCGGCGCGCGCCTGGTGCCGGGCGTCGCCATCCCCAAGGTCGAGTTCGGGGGCGCCACGTCGGTGGCCGACTGGCTCGGCGGCGGCCTGCGCAAGCAGCTGCGAAAGGCCCGCAACCGGCTCGACGTCGACGGGGTCGAGGCCGCCACCGCCTTCACGTGCGACGCGGGGGAGGTGGCCGTGCTCATCGACGAGATCGAGCACACCCACCGGGCGAGGGAGCGCGACGCGGACCGCACGAGCGACCTCGACGCGCCACCCGGGCTGCGGTTCTGGCGGGCGGCCATACTCGACCACGCGGCGCGGGGCGAGCTCGAGGTGGCGACGCTGCGCCTCGACGGGCACCTGGCCGCCTACGTGGTGTCCCTGCTCGACCGAGACGTGCTCCGGGTGTTCGACGGCCGCTGCTCCACCGCGTCGGCCCGGTACTCGCCGGGGCGGCTGTTGGAGACGGCGGTGCTCGAGCGGGCACTGGCCGAACCGCGCTTCGCCCGGGTCGACTGGATGAACGGGCTCGCATCCGAGAAGCTGTTGACCGCCAATGCCGTCGAGCACACCGAGCACCTGGTCGCCGCCTCCTCGGGCCTGGTCGTCGACGTCGACGTGATGGGGCACGCGCCCGCGGCGGCGGCGCCCGGCGCCGGGGTCCTCACCCTGGCCAGCGGAGCCCGCTGAGGCCGCTTGCACCTCGTCCTCGCCCTGGTGGCGGCCGCCACCTGGGGCGCCTCCGACTTCGTGGGCGGCCTGGTCGGCAGGCGCGTCTCCGGCACGTCGGTGGCCTTCGCCTCCCAGCTCGTGGGGCTGGGAGGCCTGGCGCTGCTGGCGCCGCTGGTGGGGGGGTCGCCCGATGGTGGCGACGTGGCGTGGGGGGC
>DATLFN010000044.1 GCA_035540975.1 Acidimicrobiales bacterium | reverse complement strand
TGTTGAGCGCCACGCTGATTGAACACCGGCGGGCGGTGTAGCGACACCGAGTACGGGGACGAACCCGGGCCACCCTCGGGTTGCCCTTCGTCGCGTCAGGCGACAGGGTGCCAGCGCCCTGTACGCGCAAGGACCCTCCCGGTTACCTCTTGGCGAGTGACGGGAGGGCCCTTCCTGGTGCCCGGAGGCACACGTGAAGATCGTAGGAACCGACGCGCCGGAAGTCGAACGCGCCCTGCTCGCCGGCGGGCTGGCATGCCCGAGCTGTGCCGGGCGGCTGCGGCCCTGGGGGCATGCCCGAGAACGCGTCGTCCGCCATCGCGGGACCCAGGAGTGTCGTCGTCCGCGGCGGTCGCGCTGTGGGCGCTGCGCCCTCACCCATGTGCTGCTGGGCGAGGACTGCCTGCTGCGGCGCCGTGACGGCGTCAGTGTGATCGGTGCCGCCCTGGTGGCCAAGGCCCTCGGCTTCGGCCACCGCCGCATCGCCGCCGATCTCGGGCTCACCGCCTCCACGGTGCGGAACTGGCTGCGCCGCTTCGCCGCCGCCGCCGAGGCCATCCGGTCGTTCTTCACCGTGATGGCCCTCGACCTCGACCCGCTGGCCGACCCACCGGAGCCGTCGGGATCGGCCTTCGCCGAGGCCGTCGAGGCCATCGCCGTGGCGGCCCGGGCCGCGGTCGGCCGCCTCGGCCCCCGGCCCCCGTGGTCCTTCGCCGCCGCGGCCAGCAACGGGTGCCTGCTCTCCAACACGAACTGCCCCTGGGCGGGCGCGGTGTGAGCGACCAGCCTCGGCTCTTCGTCCCCGAGCATCCAGGAGCCGCCGGTGCAGGACCGTCATCGCGACGTGGCGTTGTTCCGCTACTCCCTCATCCGAGAAGCCGCCGACCCCGGCCTCACCAAGGCCGAGCGGGGGGCGCTGGTGCGCGCCCTGGCCCGCCGTGAGCACCTGGGCCCGAGCGGGTCTCGCCTGCAGGTGAGCCGCAACACCCTGGACCGCTGGATCCGGGCCTGGCGGGCCGGCGGCTTCGAGGCGCTGGTGCCGGCGGCACGGGCGGCCGAGCCAAAGACCCCGGCCGCGCTGTTGGACCTGGCCGTGAAGCTGAAGCGGGAGGCGCCATCGCGCACCGCGGCCGGCGTGGCCGAGATCATGGCCACCGCCGAGCCGTGGGCACCCTCGGCCCGCACCCTCCAGCGCCACTTCGCCCGCCTGGGCCTCAACACCCGCCCCGACGGGTCCCCGCCGCAGGCCTTCGGGCGCTTCGAGGCGGCCGCCCCCAACGACCGCTGGACCGGCGACGCCCTTCATGGTCCGGTGGTCGAGGGCCACAAGGCCTACTTGTTCGCCTTCCTCGACGACCACTCCCGAGCGGTCCCCGGCTATCGCTGGGCGCATTCGGAGGACACCGTTCGCCTGGAAGCGGCGCTGCGCCACGGCATCGCCGCCCGGGGCATCCCGGCGTCAATCTACGTGGACAACGGCAGCGCCTTCGTGGCCGCCCCGCTGCTGCGGGCCTGCGCCGTGCTCGGCATCCGCCTGGTCCACTCCCGGCCCGGGCGTCCCCAGGGCCGGGGCAAGATCGAGCGCTTCTTCCGCACGGTGCGCGACCAGTTCCTCGTGGAAGTGCAGGCCCGGGGCGTGGGGGGCCTGGTCGAGCTGAACCGCCTCTTCGCCGCCTGGGTCGAGACCGTCTATCACCGCCGGGCCCACTCCGAGACGGGGATGGCGCCCCTGGAGCGATACGAGGCCGGCGGGCCGATCGCCCTGCCGAGCCCGGCCTCCCTGCACGAGGCGTTCCTGTGGTCGGAGCGCCGCCTGGTGACCAAGACGGCCACGGTCAGCCTGCACGGCAACACCTTCGAGGTCGACGCCGCCCTGGTGGGCCGGCGGGTGGAGCTGGTCTTCGACCCCTTCGACCTGGCCACCGTCGAGGTCCGCTTCGAGGGCCGCTCCATGGGGGCGGGGGTGGCCCACGTCGTCGGCCGCCACACCCATCCCATGGTCAAGCCCGACACCCCGCCACCGCCGGCGGCCACCGGCATCGACTACCTCGGACTCATCGAGGCCCGCCATGCCGAGGAGCTGGCGGCCCGCATCCACTACTCCGGCCTGCCCGGCCCCGCGATCACCGACGGAAGCGAGACACCGTGAGCATCGAAGTCCTCCAGGCCCACTACGGCTTCACCCGCATGCCCTTCGGGCGGGACCTGGCCCCGGGCATGCTGCACCGCAGCGCCGGCCACGGCGAGGCGGTGGCCCGCATCGCCTGGTGCATCGCCGAGCGGGCCCTGGGGGTCGTCACGGGCGAGGTCGGATCGGGCAAGACCGTTGCCGCCCGGGCGGCCACCGCCGGCCTCGACGCCAGCCGCCACACGACCATCTACCTGGGCAACCCCGCCATCGGGGCCCGTGGGCTCTACGCCGCCATCGTCTCCGCCCTGGGCGGGGTGCCCAGGTTCCACAAGGCGTCGCTCATCCCCCAGGCCGCCGATGCCTTGGCCGCCGAGGAGGCCGAGCGGGGCAAGCGCGTGGTGGTCGTGGTCGACGAGGCCCACCTCCTGGGCGCCGACCAGCTCGAGGAGCTCCGGTTGCTGACCAACGCCGAGATGGACAGCCGCTCGCCCTTCGCCTGCCTGCTCGTCGGTCAGCCCACGCTGCGCCGGCGCATCAAGCTCGGCACCTTCGCCGCCCTGGACCAGCGCATCGCCCTGCGCTTCGCCATGCCGGCCATGACCGCCGCCGAGACCGGGGCCTACGTCGCCCACCACCTCAAGCTGGCGGGGCGGGCCGACACGCTGTTCTCCGACGACGCCCTGGGGTTGGTCCACCAGGTCTCCCGGGGCCTGCCCCGGGCGGTGAACAACCTGGCCCTGCAGTCCCTCGTCGCCGCCTACGCGACCAACAAGGCCATCGTCGATGAGTCCTCGGCCCGGGCCGCGGTCACCGAGGTGACGGCGGAATGAGCGTTGCACCCCACGCCTCGAAGGACGTGTCGCTGCACCACCTCACTATCACCGCCGTGATCAGCGGCGGGCCGGGCATCGAGATCGTCGCCGCCGAGTTGCTCCTCGACCTCGTTCAGCGCTTCGGCTACCAGGCCGTCATGGCCGACCAGATTCGCCTCGACATCACCACCGAGGCGCGGCCGACGACACCGTGAACATCTACCGTCGCCTGCGACGTCGCATCGTCGCGTCCCCAAGCGATCTCCAACGACGGCGTCGCCACCGTGTTCATCGTCGGTGGCGGTCAACA
>DATLFN010000043.1 GCA_035540975.1 Acidimicrobiales bacterium | reverse complement strand
GCCCTCGGCCGGCAGGCGCCCCGCCAGCTCCTCCAGCGCCGCCTCCACGGCGTCCAGACGGTCGGCCACGGCCGCGAGCGCCGACTCGTGGGCGTCCAGCGCCTTCCGCACCGGCGCCCACCCGCCGTCGTCCGGGCCCGGCTCGGGCGGGTCGTCCTCCCGCAGCTCGGAGATCCAGTCCTCGTCCTTGCCCTGCACGGAGAGGATCTCGAAGGTGCGCGCCTCGTCGCGCCGGTGGCGCCGCCGTTCCCTTCGGTCGGCCATGGCGACGACGGTACCGCCGGTGCCAGCCCGGTCCGCGGCAATCGCCCCGCCGGGGAACGGCGGGAGTGGACCGGCCTGGTCTCGGCCTAGTCGCGGACCTGCTGCGCCAGGTAGTGCGCCTCGCCGATCTGGTCCACCAGGTCGAGCTGCGACTCCAGCCAGTCGGCGTGCTCCTCCTCGCCGCGGAGGATCTCCTCCAGGAGCTGGCGGGAGCCGTGGTCACCCTCCTTGGTGCAGGTGACGATGCCCCTGTTCAGACGGGCGATCGCGTCGGTCTCGAGGGCGAGGGCGAGGCGCAGCTTCTCCAGCACCGTCTCGCCGACCTTCACCGGGCCCAGCCGCTGCATGTTGGGCACCCCGTCCAGGTAGAGGATGCGGTCGACGAGCTTCTCGGCGTCCTTCATCTCGTCGATGGAGTCGGCCCGGATGTGCTCGGCCAGCCGCGCGTAACCCCAGTTCTCGCACATCTTGGCGTCGACGAAGTACTGGTTGATCGCCGTCAGCTCGGCCGTCAACACGTCGTTGAGCAGGTCGACGATCCCCTTCGCTGCCTTCACCTGGCGCTCCTCCCTCGGGTCCGGCCCATTCGACCGCCGAACCGGGCCGGCGTCAAGCGGCGTGGGCCCCGGCGGCGGCGTCGGAGCCGAGACCGTACTCCGACAGCAGCGCCTCCAGCGCGGGCCAGCACCCGCCGCACCGCGACCCGGCGCCGCAGGACCGGCCGACGGCGCGCGGGTCCGAGGCGCCGGCCTCGATGGCCGCCCGGATCGCCCGGTCGGTCACGGCGCGGCAGTGGCAGATGAACATGGCTACCGGCGGTCCCCGGCCAGCGGGCCGTCGGCCGCCTGCCGCGGCTCGCTCCCACCCGCCCCCGGGCCCACCGACCGGACGACGCCGGGCACGCCGGCCCGCAGCAGCGCGGTGGCCGTCCGTAGCGGCACCGCCCGGCGGACGGGCCGCCGGTGGCCGAGGCCGGCCACCTCGCACGAGGGCCCGTTCGGCCCGAGGACGATGCGGACCCAGCTCACCCGCTGGAGGCCGAGCTCCGGGCAGGACGCCTGCCCGGTCGTCTGAGGGGAGCCTCTCACTGCTTCTTAGGTAACCCTAAGGAAGCCCAGGTGTCAACGGCCATCTCCCGTTCTCCGGACGGCAGGCACCACCCCTCGGTGGGCGACGTCCGGAGAACGCCGGTCAGTGCTGGTGGACCGGGCACCACCACGTCGTGCGCCCGCCGACCGTCGCCCGCGCCAGCGCCGTCCCGTCCCGCGGGCACCTGCCGCCGGGCGTGCGGGCGGGCATGAGGTCCCCCGAATGGGACCCGCCCCGGGCGATGAGGTCGGCCACCACGGCGCGGAGGTGGCGGTGGAGGCGGCGCAGCTCCGCCGGCGTGAGCGACCCGGCGGGACGGCGGGGATCGAGCCCCGCCCGCCACAGGGTCTCGTCGGCCAGGAGGTTGCCCACGCCGGCCAGGTGGGCCTGGTCCATCAGCCGCGCCTTCAGCGGCGCCGCGCTGCGGCCCAGGGCGGCCTTCAGCCCGGCGGGCGTGACGGTGAGGGCGTCCGCCCCCAGGCGTCGCTCGTCGGGGTCGAGGGCGACGCCGCCCAGGCGCCGGGGATCGTGGACCCGGAGGTGGCCGCCGTCGGCGAAGCGGACGCCGAAGCGGTCCCATGCGGCCAGCCCGGCGTCGCTGGCGTACAGCAGGCGGTCGACACCGGCCCGGCCGTCGACCACCAGCCGGCCCGTCATGCCGAACCGCAGGCCCAGGACGGGGCCACCGTCGGAGGTGTCGAGGAGGAGCAGCTTGCCGAGACGGCGGGCGCCGGTGAACGTGCGGCCGGTGAGCGCGGCGGCCACGGCGGCAGCGTCGACGCCCCCCTTCAGGAACCAGGCGTCCGGAGCGTCGACGTCGGAGACGGGCCGGCCCAGGGCAGCCGCCTCGGCCAGGAGGCGGTAGGCCTCGACCTCGGGGAGCTCGGGCACCGGGGCAAGGTACGCGGCGCCCGTAGAATCCTCGGGATGCCCGCCGAGGCCGCCGCGCCCGCGCCCAAGACCCGCTGGACGTCCCAGTGGAAGGAGCTCTTCTCCGAGGTGGTGACCTCGGGGCTGTGCACCGGTTGCGCCGGCTGCGTCGTCGCCTGCCCCCACGACGTCCTCGGCTACAACGACGAGGAGGGCGTCTACAGGCCGTTCCATCTCGAGGACGAGCTCGGCCCCGCCGACTGCGTCCACGGCCAGAAGGGCTGCACGTCCTGCACCCGGGCCTGCCCCCGCTTCCGCGACTGGGAGCCGGAGATCGACCAGCACCTCTTCGGCCGGGTGCGCAGGCCCGACGAGATGGAGGGCGTCTCCAAGGACATCATCCTGGCCCGCGCCGTCGACCCCGAGATCCACCAGAAGGGGCAGGACGGCGGCCTGGTGTCCGCCATCCTCCTGTGGGCGCTGGAGAAGGGCTACATCGACGCCGCCCTGGTGTCGTACCTGGAGGGCGACGGCACCAGCTGGAAGGCCGTCCCCGGCGTCGCCCGGACGCGCGAGGAGGTCCTGGCGTCGGCGGGCAGCCGCTACACGTACTCGGCCAACACCATGGCCTACGCCGAGGCCGTGGCCGGGGGCGCCGAGAAGCTGGCGCTGGTGGGCATGAGCTGCCAGTCGTCGGTGCCGCCCGTCCTCCAGCTGCGCAAGGCGGGGAAGCCGGCCCGCCGCTTCGCCCTCAACATCGGCCTCCTCTGCTCCAAGACGTTCGACGACGCCATCTTCGAGGAGCTGTTCGAGGCGAGGTACGGGCTCAAGAAGCAGGACATGGTGAAGATGAACATCAAGGGCGTCTTCCAGATCTGGATGCGCAACGGCGACTACCACGAGGTCCCGCTCAAGGAGTGCCACGCCTGGACGCGGGAGGGCTGCAAGCTCTGCCCCGACTTCGCCGCCGAGCACGCCGACATCTCCACCGGCGGCATCGGGGCGTTCAACGACTGGACGCTCACCATCGTCCGCACCGATCTCGGCCGGGAGATCATCGTGCGGATGCTCCAGGAGGGCGTCATCCAGGGCCGGCCGGGCGACGACGACCCGGGCGCCATCGCCCTGCTGCGCAAGCTGTCGATCGTCAGCCGCCGGCGCTGGCCGGAGACCGCCGTCCCGGCGCCGAAGGTCGGCGTGCCGCCGAAGGCGGCCAAGAAGGCGCCGGCCGCCCCGGCGGCGACGTAGCCGCGGCCCGGACGGCGGTCGGTGTGGCTGCTCAGTCCCTCGGAACGGCGGTGGCGGCGACGATCTGGTCGAGCACCGACTGGTCGGGCAGCGGCGGCGGGTCGATCGACGGGAACGCACGGATCTGGTCCAGCGCCTGGCCGATGAAGGGCCCCTCGATGACCGGCGTGTGGCAGCCGGCGATGGTGGTGATGTCGAGCGACTGCACGGCGTCCACGGAACGGCCGAACTTGTCGGGGTCGACCATGGCCAGCCACGGGCTCACCGCCCCGAAGGCGAACAGCGTCATCCCGAACCGCCAGAAGTCGGGGTCCAGGGCCTCGACCGGCATGTGCGGGTCGGGGAGCGGCGTGGCGAAGGAGTCCACGCCCCAGTAGACGCCGGTCGTCGGGTCGAACAGCCCTCGCGTCGTCGGGGAGTCGAACACCGGTGGCCGGACGGCGTGCAGCGTGCGGTCGCCGACGCTGAACGACTCGTCGTGCATGACCCACCGGCACCGGTCGATCGGGAAGTTGAAGCAGTTCGTGTGGCGCTCGACCATCGCCCAGTTGCAGACCAGCTGCGCGTTGGGGCATGCCGTCATCACCTGCTCGAGGTTGCCGGTGTGGTCGACGTCGTCGTGCGACAGGAAGACCCAGCGGACGTCCTTGGGCTCGACGAGCGAGAACACGTCGCTCAGCCACTGCTTGCGGTTGGCCGGCGTGCCGGTGTCGACGATGACCGGCTCCTTGCCCAGGATCACCATCGAGTTGATGTAGACGAACAGCGGCTGGCCGAGCGCCTCCTGCACCTGGTGGATCACGTAGGTGTCGGCCGCGATCTTCACCGGTGGGACGTCGATCGTCGGTACTACGGGCGCAAACGTCACGTCAGCTCCTTCGTGCTCGTGGCACGGCAGTCGCGCCTCGTCGCGGTGCGCGGCGTCACGATCCGCCGCCCGCGCCACCTCCCCCCGGAGCTGGAGCACGACGCTGCCAATGTTTGACGATCGGCACGCAGAATTCAAGCAGGCAAATGGTCCGCCTCCCGCCTCCTCCGGTGCTTACGACCACCGCATCAGGCGAGCGGGATTCCCGGCAACGACGCTCCGGCCGCCACCCCACCTACCGTTCCGACGGGTCGCCCCCGGCCGCGCCGTGCGCCTCCATCACGCGGCGCGCTGCCGCCGGCAACGACAGCCGTTCGGCCAGGGCCCGGTCCCGGAGCACGTCGAACGCCTCCGCACGGCTCAGGTCCCCGCGGGCCATGAGCATCCCGGTTGCCTGACCGATGAGCGCCTGGTGGCCGACCGTCTCCACCAGCCCCTCGATCATCTCGAGGGAGTAGGCGTACAGCGGCGAGGTGGCCAGGACATCGGCGGCGTAGCTGGCCAGCGGCGCCGCGACCTGCGCGGTGTCCTCGTCGAAGGCCTGGGGCCGGCGCGAGTACAGGTTCAACGCGCCCACCGTGCGCCCGCCGGCGACCAGTGGGAACGACGCGATGCTGTTGATGCCGAGGTCCAGCGCGCCGGGGGCGAAGCGGGAGTAGCGGACCTCGGTACCGATCAGGTCGACCCGCACCACGTTCGAGTCGGTGATGGCGTCCAGGCACGGCCCCTGACCCGTCCCGTACTGCACGAGGTCGACCTCGAAGACGACCCGATCGGTCGCCGCCGGCGTCGTCGGCTTCCCGACGATGACGAGGGTGACGCCGGCGGCGTCGCAGTTGGCGACGGTCCGCTTGGCGAGAGCCACCACCGCTTCGAGCTGCGCGGGCAGCGTGCGCTGGGTCCTCACCAGCTTCACGACCCGGGCCATCCGCTCGGCGAACTCCTCGGGGAGAGCTGACATCGGCCGTGCTCCTGCGACGGTGCAGCGCGCCTGCTCGTTCAAGCCCGTCGCCTGTCGTCGTGGCCTACCCCGGCCGTTGCCGTCCGAACCCCCGCCGCGGGACCGAGGGGCCGGCTCCCGCGGTGGAGGCTCGGTGGAGGCGGTCCCGCTCAGCCGGCGGCGGCCAGGGCGGTGCGGATCTGGTCCAGGTGGGACCGGTCGTGGGACGCCACGATGTCGGCCAGCGCGGCCAGCGTGATCGGCCCCCGCTCCTCGTGGACGCCCTCGCGGGCCCACTCGTCGGGGCCCAGCGACGCGAACAGGCGGATGTTGGCGTCCCGGAGGGCGCGCCACCGCTGGAGGGTGTCCCGCACCGCGCCGTCGAGGCCGGAGCAGCGGGCGGCCCACGCCTGCTCGTCGAACGCGGGCAGGAACGGGCGGTCGCCGGTGAGGATCATGCGGGCCCGGACGCTGTAGACCAGCTCGGCGTCCGCCAGGTGGGCGACCACGGTCGCCGCCGACCACTCGCCCGCGGCCGGGGAGCGACCCAGCCGGCCGGCGTCGACGCCCGACACCAGCGACACGAGGTCGAGGGCGGTGGAGCGCAGGCGTTCGAGGGCGGTCGCCACCACGGGCCCACCTCAGCACGAAGCGGCGCGGTAGACAACCCGGCCATGATGGACGCCGACGCGCTGCACGCCCTGCTCACGGTGCTGGCGGGCGTCGTCACCGGCGTGCTCTCGGCGTCGCTCGGCATCGGGGGCGCCATGGTGTCCACCCCCGCCATCCGCCTGCTCGGCGTGAGCGCCGCCTTCGCGGTGGCGACGACGCTGCCGGCGATCCTCCCGAGCGCGGTCTCGGGCACCCTTCGCTACACCCGTGAGCGACTGGTGCGGTGGGACGTCGTGGCGTGGACGGCGCCCCCCGGGGTCGTGGCCGCGGTGGCCGGGTCGCAGCTGTCGCAGGACGTGCCGGGCGAGGGCCACGTCCTCATGCTGGCGACAGCGGGCCTCCTCGGGTTCAGCGCCTGGCGCATGGCGCGGGACGACGACGGCCCTCGGGAGGAGGGCGCCGGCGAGGGGGAGGCGCCGCCGCTGCGGCGGCGCCTGACGGCGGGCATCGGGACGGCGGCGGGCATGATGTCCGGGCTCCTCGGCGTGGGCGGCGGGGTGGTCATGGTGCCGGCGTTCGGCGAGCTGGCCGGGCTCCCCCTCAAGCAGGCCGTCGCCACGTCGCTCGCCTGCGTCGGCATCATCACCGTCCCCGCCACCGCCGCCCACTCCGTGCTCGGGAACATCGACTGGCCCACCGCCGGGTGGCTGTCCCTCGGCGTGGTGCCCGGGGCCCGCGTCGGGGCCGCGCTCGCGGTCCGGCTCAGCGACCGCCATCTGAGGACGATGGTGGCGGGCTTCCTCGGCGCCGTCGCGGTCGTCTACGCGGCGGGCGAGGTGGTCGGCCTGGTCAGGGGCTGACTGCTCCGAGGGCGCGGGCCCGGGCGAACACGGCGTCGAACATCTCCTCGGTCAGGCGCCCGGTGAAGGTGTTCTGCTGGCTCGGGTGGTACGAGCACACCACGGTGCGCCCGTCGCCGAGCGACGCCTCGACGCCGTGGCCGAAGCGGGGACGGGGGCGGAGGCCGGCCAGCCGGGCCACCGCCTCGTAGGCGAACCCGCCGAGGGCCACGATCACCCGCACCGTCGCCAGCTCCGCCATCTCCCGCGCCAGGTACCCCACACAGGTGTCCCGTTCGGTCGGCGTCGGCTTGTTGTCGGGCGGGGCGCAGCGGACGACGGCGGCCACGTAGGCGCCGTGGAGCACGAGGCCGTCGTCGACGGCGACGCTCTCGGGCTGGTTGGCGAAGCCGGCCCGGTGCAGGGCGGCGTAGAGCCAGTCGCCCGAGCGGTCGCCGGTGAAGACCCGTCCCGTGCGGTTCCCCCCGTGGGCGGCGGGGGCGAGGCCGACGACCAGGAGGGTGGCCTCCGCGTCGCCGAACCCGGGGACCGGTCGGCCCCAGTACGGCTCCGTCGCGAACGACGCCCGCTTCTCGGCCGCCACCTTCTCCCGCCACGCCACCAGCCGCGGACAGCGTCGGCACTGGACCACCTCGGCGGTGATGGCGGCCAGGCCGGGCGCCGGCGGGATCGACACGGACCGAGAGTAGGTTGCCTCGGCATGCCGAGACGCCCCAAGCCGCCTCCGGCGACCCTCGTCCTGTTCGTCCGCCACGGGGTCACCGCCACCACCGGCAAGGTGCTCCCCGGTCGCGCCAGGGGCCTCCAGCTGGCCGACGCCGGCCGCGCCCAGGCGGAGGCGGTGGCCGAGCGGCTGGCCGGGCTGAAGAAGGTGGCGGCGGTCTACACGTCGCCGCTCGAGCGGACGCGGGAGACGGCGGCGCCCATCGGCGCCCGGCTCGGGGTCAAGGTGACCGCCGAGCGCGGGCTGCTGGAATGCGACTTCGGGGAGTGGACGGGCGAGGAGCTGAAGGTCCTGTTCAAGCGGCCCGAGTGGGCGACGGTCCAGCGCTACCCGAGCGGGTTCCGCTTCCCGTCCGGCGAGTCGTTCCGCGAGATGTCCACGCGCGTCACCGACACGGTGGCCCGCCTGCGCGCCCGCCACCCGGGCGAGACGATCGTGGCGGTGTCGCATGCCGACCCCATCAAGGCGGCGGTGGCCGACGCCGCCGGCACCCCGCTCGACCTGTTCCAGCGCATCGTCATCTCCCCGTGCTCGGTGTCGGCCATCGCCTACACCGACGGCGGCCCGATCGTCCTGACGGTCAACTCGATGGGCGACCTGGCGGAGCTGAAGGCGTCGTGACGCCCCCGGCGTGCGGCGCCGGGCGGGCACCGGCCGGGCGACCGGCGGTGCGGCCATGAGCGAGTCGTACGAGCTGCTGGACGTCGACAAGTTCACCGTCGGCGCGCTCGGGCGGCCCGGGCAGCGGCTGTTCCTGCTCCAGGCCAGGGCGGGCGCCCAGGTCGTCACCTTGAAGGTCGAGAAGATCCAGGTGGCCGCCCTGGCGGCCCACCTGGGCACCATGCTCGAGGAGCTGCCCCGGCCCGGGCACCTGCCCGAGGACCTGGAGCTGGAGACGCCGGCCGAGCCCGAGTGGGTGGTCGGCAGCCTGGGCGCCTCCTACGACGACGCCCTGGACCGCCTGCTCCTGGTGGCCGAGGAGGCCGTCCCCGAGGGCGAGGAGGCGGCCGAGGCGAGGTTCGGCCTCACCCGCGAGCAGGTCGCCGCCCTGGCCATCCGGGGCACGCGGCTGGTGGAGGCGGGGCGGCCCCCGTGCCCCCTCTGCGGCTACCCACTGGACGAGAGAGGCCACGATTGCCCGCGGACGAACGGGCACCGTCCACCGACGCTCTGACCGTCCTTTCGCGCGGTGGGGTGGAGGTCCGCGGTCGCATGCCGTGGAGCTCGAACGCCACCTTCCTGGTCGAGCTGTGCCACGAGGGGGTGTCCATGCCGGCCGTGTACAAGCCGACCCGGGGCGAGCGGCCACTGTGGGACTTCCCCGGGGGGCTCCACCGGCGGGAGGTGGCCGCCTACCGCCTGTCGGAGGCCCTGGGATGGGGCGTGGTGCCCGAGACCGTGATCCGGGAGGAGGCGCCGCTCGGCCCCGGGTCGCTGCAGCGCTTCGTCCCCGCCGACTTCACCCAGCACTACTTCACCCTGCTCGAGCGGCCCGAGCTGCACGACGCGCTGCGCACCATCTGCACCTTCGACCTGGTCGCCAACAACGCCGACCGCAAGGGCGGCCACTGCCTGCTGGACGAGGACGGCCGGGTCTGGGCCATCGACAACGGCCTGTGCTTCCACACCGACCCGGGCCTGCGCACCGTGATCTGGGACTTCGCCGGGGAGGCGGTGCCCCCCGCCCTCCTCGACGACGTCGCCCGCGTCGTGGCCGCGCCGGAGACGGGCCTGGAGGACCTGCTCGACGCCGCCGAGGTCGACGCCCTCCGCCGCCGCGGCAGGGCCCTGCTGGCCCGGCCCCGGTTCCCCGACGCGGGGACGTCCCGCTACGCCTACCCCTGGCCGCTGGTCTGACGAGCGCGCCGGCCGGCGGCGCTACCCCTCGGCCGCCGGGGCGCCCTCGGCCGGGGGCGGGGCGCTCGCCACCTCGAAGACCACCTTGTCGGCCACCAACGGGTCGAACGGCGTCTTGTCGCCCTTGAGGAGCACCACCCACACGAAGTGCTCGCCGCCTCCCAGCTCCGGGACGTTGACCACCAGGTCCGCCGAGTGGATGACCCCGCGCTCGACGGGCACGGGATCGC
This sequence comes from Acidimicrobiales bacterium, assembly GCA_035540975.1. Classification (NCBI taxonomy): domain Bacteria; kingdom Bacillati; phylum Actinomycetota; class Acidimicrobiia; order Acidimicrobiales; species Acidimicrobiales bacterium. Next base: position 4,717 of record DATLFN010000043.1, on the reverse strand, counting down.
CCATGGCCGTCGGCTCGCGGTTGACGAACAGGGCGAAGTGGCCGGTGGCGCCGGACGTGTCGGGGCCGGCCGGCGCCGGCTGCACGCCCTCCACCTCGATGCTGATGGCCACCGGGGCGCCCGCCTCGTTCTTCTCGGGCGCCGAGGCGTTCAGCGTCGGGGGCTTCACCTGCATGGTGGCGGTGGCCAGGTGGTCGTTCATGCGGCGGCCCGCCCCGTCGGCCACCACCACGGAGACCTCGTGGCTGCCGGCGTCCAGGCCGGTGACGCGGACCGGGTTCTCGAACGCCTCGATGACGCCCTCGCCCGGCTCCACCTCGGCGCCGACGGGCACCGGTTCGGCGTCCACGAACACCACGAAGTGGCCGGTGCGGCCCGACGTGTCGCCGTCGGGTTCCACCACGCGCAGCCGCGACGCCGACAGCTCGAGGGTGGCCGTGTTGCCGAGCAGCACCCCGTCCTCGGGGATCCCGGCGATCTCCAGGTCGGCGCCGGCGTTGCGCCGCCGCAGCTCACGGGCGCGCTCGAAGCTGTCGTCGCCGCCACAGCCCGCCAGCGCGCCGAGCGCCACCGTGACCGCCAGACCTGCCGCCAGCCGACTCCTCACGCATCTCCTCCTGGGTCCCGTGCCTCCAGCGCGTCGAGCAGCCGGGGCAGCACCTTGGTGACGTCGCCTACCACGCCGAGGTCGGCGATGGCGAAGATGGGCGCGTCACGGTCCTTGTTGATGGCCACGATGTGCCTGGCCCCCTTCATGCCCACCAGGTGCTGGGTCGCACCCGAGATGCCGCACGCCACGTACACCGTCGGCTTCACCGTCTTGCCCGTCTGGCCCACCTGGTAGGCGTAGGGGACCCAGCCGGCGTCCACGATGGCCCGGGTCGCCGCCGGCGCGCCGCCGAGGCGCCGGGCCAGGCGCTCCACCAGCTCGAAGCGCGCCGGGTCGCCCAGGCCCCGGCCGCCGGCCACGACCACGGCCGCCTCGTCCAGGCTCGGGCCCGAACGCTCCTCGGCGTGGCTGCGGGTGACGGTGGCGGCGCCGGCCGCCCCCGGGTCGGGCACCGGGACGACCTCGACGGGCGGCTCGGGCCGCCCCTCGGCCGGCTCGGCCGGCTCGGCCGCGAACGACTTGGGACGGAAGACGAGCAGCTGCGGGGCGCCGGCCGTGAGCCGGGCCCGCACCACGGTGGCGCCGCCGAACACGGCGTGCTCGGCCACCAGGTCGGTGCCCGACACGGTGACGCCCACGGCGTTGGTCAGCACCGGCAGGTCCAGCCGGGCCGAGAGGCGGCCGGCCACGTCGCGCTGGTCGTAGGTGGTGGCGAGGAAGACGGCGTCGGGCCGGTCGCCCGCCCCGATGCGGGCGGCGAGGGCGGCGGCCACCGGCACGCCCGGCAGCGACGACCCCACGCCCTCGACCGCGAGCACCCGGCTCGCCCCGTGGCGGCCGAGGGCGGGCGCCATGGCGGCGGCGCCGTCGCCCCACGTGACCGCCTCGACCGTCGTCGCCAGCCGGCGGGCGGCGGTGAGCAGCTCGAGGCCCACGCCGATCGGCGCGTCGCCGGACGGCTCCGCCACCACCCAGATGCGTCCCAGTGCCACCCGCTAGTACCGGGACCCGGAACGTCTGCCGCGTGCGCAGCGGGACGGGGCGAGCGGAGCGGACGAATGAGGCCGCAGCACTAGACGACCTTCAGCCGTTCGAGGTACTCGACGATGCGCTCGTGGGCCTCGCCCGCGTCCTCGACCACCTCGCCCGCCTTGCGGGCCTCGGCGGCAGCCACCTCGGTGATCTCCTGGCGGGCGCCCTCCCAGCCGACGTGGGCGGCGGCGAGCCCCAGGTCGGCCACGGTGACCTGGTCGACCGGCTTCCCCTTGGCCGCCATGATCCCCTTGAACGACGGGTACCGGGGCTCGACCACCCCGGCGGTGACGGTGACCAGGGCGGGCAGCGGGCAGGCCACCTCGTCGTAGCCGGCCTCGGTCTGGCGCTCGACGTGCAGGGAGCCACCCGCCACCTCCACCTTCCTGGCGAACGTCACCGACGGCAGGCCGAGCAGCTCGGCCAGCTGGACGGGCACGGTGCCCGTGTAGCCGTCGGTGGACTCGGTGGCCGCCACGACGAGGTCGGGGTCTATCCGGCGCACGGCCGCCGCCAGGACCTTGGCGGTGGCGAGGGCATCAGACCCGGCGAGGGCGTCGTCGCTGACGAGGACGGCCCGGTCCGCGCCCATGGCGAGGGCCGTGCGCAGCCCCCCGGTCTCGCCCCGCGGGGCCATGGAGACGGCGACCACCTCGCCGCCGCCGGCGGCGTCCACGAGCCGGAGGGCCATCTCGACCCCGTAGGCGTCGGAGTCGTCGAGGATGAGCCGCCCGTCGCGGACGAGGGTGTTGGTGGCGGGGTCGAGGCGGCCCGGCGTGGCCGGGTCGGGGATCTGCTTGACGCACACCGCGACCTTCATGCCCTGCATACTCGCCCACCCGCGCGGCCGCTACCAACCGGACCGAAGTAGCGTCGCGGCATCCTGACCGAGCGAGGAGGCGGCGTGTCCACACGGGACGAGGTGCGATTGGCCGTCCCCGCCACTCCCGAGTTCCTGCGCCTCGCCCGCGTCACCGCGTCGGGCATCGCCAGCCGCCTCGGCTTCACCATCGACGAGGTCGAGGACCTCCGGCTCGCCATCGACGAGCTGTGCTTCGTGCTGATCGGCAACAAGGACCGCGACGGCACCGTCGACCTGCGTTACAGCATCGACCGCGATCGGCTCGAGGTCGAGGGGGTGGGCAACTTCGAGCACGACGAGACCGACCCCATGCTGACGGCGTTCAGCCGCCAGATCCTCGGGGCGCTCCTCGACGACTACGACGTCTACCGGAACGAGCAGGGCCGGTCGTGCTTCCGCCTCATGAAGCGCCGCCAGTCCGAGCCGGCGCCGTGACGTTCGACGCAGACCAGCGCGAGGACCTGCGGCGGAAGTTCGCCGAGTTCGCCGAGACGCGCTCCCCCACCACCCGCGACGAGCTGATCGAGGCCCATCTGGGGCTGGCCGAGTACCTGGCCCGCCGGTTCTCCAACCGGGGCGAGCCGCTGGACGACCTCGTGCAGGTGGCCTCCGTCGGCCTGCTGAAGGCCGTCGACCGCTTCGACCCGGGCCGCGGCGTCGAGTTCTCGACCTACGCGACGCACACCATCGTGGGCGAGCTGAAGCGGCACTTCCGGGACAAGGGCTGGGCGGTGCGGGCGCCCCGTCGCATGCAGGAGCTGTACCTGCGCCTCGGCAAGATCGTCAGCACGCTCAGCCAGGAGGTGGGCCGCTCACCGACCATCCCGGAGCTGGCCAACGAGGCCCAGGTCTCGGAGGAGGAGGTGCTCGAGGCGCTCGAGGCCGGGCAGGCGTACCGCTTCGCCTCGCTGGACGCCCCCAGCCCGGGCGACGACGACGGCGACAGCATGAGCTCGCATCTCGGCGCCGAGGACGCCGGGATGATCGACGCCGAGCACCGCGTCGCCCTCTCCCCCCTGCTGGCCCAGCTGCCGCAGCGGGAGCAGACGATCCTCCACCTGCGGTTCTTCGAGGGCATGACCCAGTCGGAGATCGCCTCGCGGCTCGGCATCAGCCAGATGCACGTGTCGCGCCTCTTGGCCCGCAGCCTGGCGCAGCTCCGGGCCGCTGCCGAAGACTCGTAGCCGGGAGGCAGCGGGTGAGGCTGCTCCTCGTCGTCAACGTCGCTGCGTCGGGGGTGTCGGCGCGCACGTGCGGGCTGGTCGAGCAGGAGCTCTCCGCCCACCACGACGTCACCGTGGTGAAGACCACCGCCCGGTGGCATGCGTGCAGCCTGGCCAAGGAGGGCTCCGACGACGGGGCCGACGCGGTGGTCGTGTTCGGCGGCGACGGAGCCGTCAACGAGGCGGCCAACGGCCTGGTAGGGACCTCCACCGCCCTCGCCGCCCTCCCCGGCGGGTCCACCAACGTGTTCGCCCGCACCGTCGGGCTGGCCAACCGCCCCGAGAAGGCGGTGCACCAGGTGGTGGCCGCCCTCGAAGCCCGGTCGGTCCGCCGGGTCGGCATGGGGCGGGCGGGCGACCGCTGGTTCCTGTTCCACCTGGGCATCGGCTACGACGCCGCCGTGGTCGCCCAGGTCGAGCAGCGCGGCGGCCTCAAGCGGTGGCTGGGCCACGGGCTGTTCGCCGTCGCCGCCGTGAACACGTGGGTCCGCGGCTACGACCGCAGCCGGCCCCGGTTCTCGGTGCGGCTGCCCGACGGGTCGACCATCGACGACGGGTACTTCGCCATCTGCTCCAAGACCGACCCGTACACCTTCCTCGGGCCGCAACCCTTCCGGGTCAACCCCGGCGTCGGGTTCGACACCCCGCTCGGCCTCGTCGTGCTCCGGGACCTGAGCGCGTCCACCCTCCTCGGCGCCGCGGCTGCCGCCCTCCGAGGTGGCACCGACCTGGGCGGCCGGGCCTGCGTGGAGCAGCGTTCCGGTCTCGAGCAGCTCACCGTCACGGGCAACGGCCCGTTCCCGTACCAGGTCGACGGCGACTTCCTGGGCGAGACCGAGTCCCTGGAGATCACTCACCGGGCGTCGTGCCTGGACGTGGTGGTCCCGGTCCCGGAGGAACCCACCGGCGACGGCTGACCGCCGGCGGGTTCCTCCGGGACCGGGACCACCACGTCCAGGCACGACGCCCGGTGAGTGATCTCCAGGGACT